>NZ_JAEINN010000008.1 GCF_016342405.1 Maridesulfovibrio ferrireducens
AGTATATGTCAAAGAACAAGGGCTAAGCTTATATCATCAGGACTTCTTTTAAAAGATGGAGCCTATGTGACGCTTACGTATCTGTTGGGCGTTGGAAAAATATAATTCAAGGTAAATACATATGCGTTACAGATATGCTCTTTTTGATGACGACAGAGTTGAATGCTTCGAGGATGACCCGCAGGTTCGCAAAAATTTAATTTGGAGTGGAGCTAAAGCTTTTAGCGTCTATGCCTTTTCGGGGCGGTTGGGGAATTCCGTTTCTCCGTCTTTTGTTTTGGGTGATTTACATATGTACTTTCCTTTCCATAAAACTGAATTTTTTATTGATATATTATACCGGTATAGGGTTCCTCATTCTGCGATACATGTTTACAAACATTATGGGCTTCACGAACTTGTTGTTTCTGAGGAGGCTTTTAGAGGAGATCTTCCGTATGCCAACAGGATAGAGATAGATAATAGTTTGAGGGAATACTTTGATGCTTCCCCTAGTAAGGATAGATATTCTACAATTGAAGGGTGGAACGTCTTATTTACTAATTTTGAGATGTTGGGTTTAGAAAGCAATGTCTCTCTGAGTAGTTTAAGCAAAAAATACAATCGAGAAACCTCTTCTGGTGTATCTTTGCTGCATACTCTTTTTTTGAGTTTTAACTTTAAAGTGAATAAGGGCGTGAATCCTTTTCCTCAAGATAAAATATACTTGAAACAGTGTGGTGTTCTTCGTGGACTTTTAAGTTCAGAATTCATATCAAGCTTTGAATTTTGCACATTTAGCAATTTGTTCAAAGATGGCAGAGTTGGATTGAGCAAGTTTTTGAATGAATCAAGGCGTTTTGAAAGGGATGGTGAAGATTATAGTGAGGAGTTGGTGGGGGATATAACAGATACTCCATTGTGGTGTTGCGATGTTCCTAAATTTTTAGCTGAGAAAGGCTCCACTCTTAAATGTAAAGGTTCTTGTGGGGTTTCCACGCCAGAGGCTTTTATTTATGCTGCGTATCCTCCTGAGTTGGTGACTTTGAATGAGAAGCATGGGGGTTTCTTGCTTACTCGTACGGGTCTTTTTGTGAAAACTGATGATTTTATGGGGGGCACTGTTAAAATTTGCCCTCCAATCTGGGTGGAGGAGTGCCATTCTGGGATTTTAAATGGGTTCGGCGCACGTACTGTTGTTTTTTATGATATTGACGGCAATCGTAAGTCGTTAACAATCGACGAAAGGGATTTGGATAGCCCTAAACTTTTTGCTTTGCTACGCAGCCATAGGTTTGAATGTCCTACCGGAAAAACGGAAAAAGGGCTTTTGCGAGAATTTTTGTTACAGCAGTATCCAAAGCGCGATAATCCTGAAGCGGCTGTTGCTGTAAGGGCGTCTGGGTGGCAAAAAAAAGGCTTTGTTTTTCCCCTCTCTGAATTTCGATCTCCTTCCTACAGGCTAAAATCCGTCATTCTTCCACCTGAGTCTATTGATAATTTAAGGTTTGACCGATTCGATTATAAGAGAAATTGGAGCCCAGAAGAAGAGCTAGCTGCATGTTTTTCGCTTATCTCGCCACTGCTTAACTTTATCAAATCTAAGGGTATTTGTTTGCATTTTCATGGAGGATCAAAGCAGAACAGAGATTCAATTCTCAGCGCAGTAAATTATGTATGGGGAGATGTGTTAATTCCTAAGGTTTGTTCGGCTGACGATCTTAAGAATAATGTTGTCGCTTTAAAGAAATTACATACGGACCTTCCTCTTTGTGTTTGTGAAGTGGGGGAGGCAAATGAGGCGCAGAAGAAGATGCGAACCTTTCTTCGTCGCTATTTTTTGGGAAGAAAGGGGGCTGATGAAGGTATTCACGGTGTTGTGATATCAACAGGTAATATGCCACTTGCTCCCGAGAAAGATCGTAGGATGGGGCGGAACGGGTATGTTCATCAAAAGAATGTTTTGTTAATTGATATTCCCGTTGGAGCAATTGATTTTTCTATCTATGAAAAATTGCCTGCGGATTTCAGTCAGATGGCTGTACAGAAGATACAAGAGAACAAAGAACGGTTTGCTGAGGTCCTCAAATCCGTTCACAAAGAATTTAAGTGCCAACTGGTGGTCAGAAGCTCTTCAAAATTTTTTGCTGAAATTGTCCGTATTTTCTCAATGGTTTATTGTGCGGAATACTATTTGATTGGAGATAAAGAGCTCGCGGTGCCCACGTGTTTTGGTGCTGCGTCGTTAAGGCACATAGGATTTGTTCGCAAATTAGATTTAGAAGCCAATTATTTTATGCCCGAAGCTAGGCATTTATTCGGAGTTTGTGGTCAAATATTTAGCTTGGGTTTTGTTCTGGTCATATCTAGCTTGGGCCCTTCGTTGCCTAAGCTTAATTTTATTGCGACTAAAAGCTATATAATAATAGCAGCTGATGATTTTAAAGAGCTATATGGGGAAAATTTTCCGTTCGGAACTTATACGGCCTGGCTTAAAAGGAAGAATGTCTTGAAGCCTTTTAAGGGAGGTGATTTGTGCGGTGTTCACCATTTTCCGAAGCTTAATAAATCTGTACGGAGTTATAAAGTTATCTTGAAAAAATTATATCAACTCGCGCAGAACTGAGCAAAGGGTATGGCTATTTTGCTGTGGTAATTTTTTGGTCAGTTGTTATGTCTGTTGGATTTGATTCTTTCTAGTATAATATTCAGTAACTTTGCCATGAAATGATCTCGACGGACTGATTTATAGGTATTCTTAAATTTAATCCACGTTCCATATTTAGCATTTACTTTGAATGTTTTTTTATTCTTCATTCTTTCACAAAATATATTATTGTCTCAACATTATTCATAATAGTTAAGGATTGATGATGGTTGATTTGTGTATTTTGTTGTTCATATTACAGCATTTTACTAATTTAATTCTAAAATGTAATAGTATGATTGTATTAATTGATAATAAATTAAAAGTGATTTATTATTTGAATTAAAATGGAATTATATTTGATTCTAATGTTAACTTGTGAGGGGGAGTGAATGTCGATATATCACAGGATTAAGGGTTACAAAGATAGTCATCCAAAGCTTAAGTCGACCACAATCAGGGCGACAGAAGCCTGTCTGAAAAGGGTAAAAAAATTTGCAAAGGTTAATGGAATTGGCGAAGGTGTTGCATTATGGATTCTTGTGGAAGAGGCGCTCGAAGGAACTGATGAATCTCAAAAAACAGTGGACCCTATAGAAGATTTACGCGCTGAGGTTGCCTCCCTTAAGCAGGAAGTTGTATCAATGTGTGAGCGTATGAGAGATTTTGTTGAGGGCTCTAACGAGGTTTCGAATTTTGATAAATCAAAGGACTCAGATCGGGAAGAAGAAGGGGAAGCATCGCCTGCTACTGATGAAGAAAATGCTGAGAAGACCCTAAAAGAACCCGAAACTCGCCAACAATATGCAAGCGTGGTATCTAGGCCTCTAAAAAAATGAACACACAAAACCTAGACATCCTTAAATCTCGCCTCGACGCACACAGGCCGCTTCCGCCCGAGGTGGTAAAGAACCTGCGTGAGGATTTGTCTGTACGCTGGACTTACAACTCCAACGCAATTGAAGGGAACACGCTTACGCTTCAGGAAACTAAAGTCGTACTTGAGGGGATAACTGTTGGCGGCAAGTCTATTGTTGAACATCTTGAAGCTATCAACCATGCTCAGGCTATCAATCTTGTCTATGATCTAGCAGAACAGGGTGAGCTTCTTTCAGTTCATGCTATCAAAGAAATTCACAGCCTTATTCTGAAAAGCATTGATGATAAGAACGCTGGAGCTTTTCGTACAGTGAATGTGACTATTTCAGGTGCTGAACATGTTCCACCTAGTTTTTTGAATATACAGGATGAGATGGACAGCTTTATGAATTGGTGCGAAGGCGATGGAACTAGTCTTCATGTTGTCGAATGTACCGCCAGAGGTCACGTTGATTTCGTAAAGATTCATCCGTTTGCAGATGGTAATGGGCGTACTGCTAGATTGTTAATGAACCTTGAACTTATGAAAGGTGGATTTCCGCCGGTTGTGTTTCAAGCTTCGGAGCGCTTAGCGTATTATGAGGGGCTTGAAGACGCTTGTGTGAAGTCAGACTATGAATCGTTTCTAGAAACGACTGAGAGGCTGGTTGTTGACAGTTTCAAGCCGTATTGGTTTGCATTGGGGTTGAGTAAGGAAGGATTGTAATCGTCGAAGTAATCTTAAAGTTCTGAAAGAATTTCATAGTACCGTACTGTTGATAAACAGTGCGGTATTTTTTATGTGGTCGGGAATTTCGCTTAAAATAGGAAAAAAGAGGCTTCGAATGTGCTTTTCTGTCCTGTTCAAACTCACAGATTGTCACAGAAAATCACTCTCCATAGCCGTTTAAATGGGGACAGAGTGGGGACAGAATCAACTTTAGCCATAAAAAAAGGGTCTACAAACAATCCTAAAATTGTTCGTAAACCCTTGATTTAACCGTGGTACCCAGAACGAGACTTGAACTCGTACAAGCCGAAGCTCGAGGGATTTTAAGTCCCTTGCGTCTACCAATTCCGCCATCCGGGCACGGAGTAAAGTTATCTATACTGAGTCTGCTAACTAGTCAAGAAACATTAGCTTATTATAGTAATTTTTTTATTTCAAGGTAGTTTTTGAAAAGTCTAGGGCTGATACGCGAGAATTTATCCATATCTGAAACAATTTCTAAGCCCGGTATAATTGCGCGGGTTACGGGGATTTCTAGATCTTTACGGGTCAGATCCACGTAGATTGGATAGTAATTGTTTTTAGTAAGGAGGGTTTCAAGCACCATCACATCACCTTCTGTGCTTCCTGTCGACAGGTCTGGAAGGTCTTCCAGTTTGCGGACTGGCAATCCTTCGGGACATGGTGAGGTTGCGGGGCCGGGGAAGGGGTACGGAACTTCTGTCAGAGCAGAAAGGAGCGCCCTTTTGCCATCAAGATTACACCCGCCGCCTTTGTTGATGTCACCTCGTTTGCCGACAGCAAATGCGCGGTAGCAGGGAACTCCGAGCTCGGAAGTCATATCTTGAAACCAGACATGAATTCCTGAATCTTCCAAATCAGCTAGATGCTTTTTGATTTCGGCATTATCACTTTCAATTCTGAAACATTTTTCTTTGTCAAAAAGGATTGTTGAGTCTGAATCGCGCTCGAGCACTTCGAGAAGTCCGCTGAGCTGTGCTTCGGCAAAGGTGTTGCCAGAGGCCAGTCCTGTGGAACTAAGGCCGCTGAACAGGTTTTGCTCATCAAGGTTGCAAAAGAGAAATACATGTTGCACAGGAATCAAAATTTCTTCGTATTCTGTGCCGTTGAATCTGTCCGCTTCCATCCACCAGAGAGATTGTCCTTCGTAAGGATATTCCAGAGATAAAGTGGAAGGGTCAAGAGCTTTGCAGTCTTTTGACACCTCTTCGTAAGTTCCTTTAACAATTGGATAAGGATCAACTCTGTTAAGAACTCCGGCTTTGCCTATGCTTCCGTAGGAGCTTACTCTTTCTACCACTTCCATGGCGCAGGAAACCTGAGCATCGATAAGAGAGAAGCCGCGACCATAACTGGTTTGAATTGCATCCAGTGAGTTTGATAATGAGCCGTTATCGGTTTTTGTTTTAACCTGCCAATGTTGAAGTACCGCCGCAGGGCTTAGGCAGCCTTTCTGGCGCATTTGCTGGCCAAGGAAAACATCTAAGGCTTCTAGCTGCTTCATTGCGTGAGTTGTTACTTCGATTGTCGAGGCGCGTTCTTTCGCTGGAGGTAATTTTCCCTCTTTTTCAAGTGACGTTTTGACCGTTGAGGCTTCAATTGACTCTTTAACTGGAAGTTCTTCGTTCTTATATAAAAGAGGAAGCCCGGTTTCTTCGGGGCTTGGCAGGTCTTCGTGTTCTTCCATGTTTGCAGATAAAACCAAAGTCCATTGATTGTGCAACGGTTGATCCGCTAAGAGGTGAGAGCGAAGGTGCAGTGTCGGAGTGATATCTTTAAGCTCTTGCGCGTCGAAATCTTTTTCAATCTGTTCTTTTAATGAAACCAGCTTCGGGTGGGTGAGGCAGGCTTCATAAATCAGTGCAGCGAGCACTTTTTTATTAGGATCTCCCTTTATTTCGGTGATTAATTTTTCGATTTTGCGTGTGCGGTGTTTTCCGAGCATGTCGAGCATGTGGTGGTGCATAAATTCGTCATATGGGTGTTTTTCCAGATGATTTAATACATCGGAAAAACTTAAGTTCGGTACAGGGAACGCCGCGAAGCAGCCAGTTCCTGAAAGAGTATCCATAAGTTTAAGCTGGTAACGCATATATTTCCTTGGTTTTGCTGAAAAACAGCATCTCATGTTGATAATTAAATATGTAACCGCTATTCTGTTCGGACCGAGATGTTAGGATATTTAAGCCCGCAAGTGAAGTAGGTAAATATGGTTAAACGTGATTGGTTAAAAAGTAGAACTTTTTGGCATGGAGTTATAGTAGTACTGGTGGTGGGAGTTTTGTCTTTTACCGCTGAAAAATATGGAGAAGGGCACCTTAGCTCTCTTGTTAATTGGGTCGAAGCAAGTGGTAATTTTGCTCCGGTAATTTTTGTTTTGATAAATGTGTTCGGACTGGCGTTTGTTCTTCCGCAGACTTTGTTCACCGTTGTTGCTGGGGTGCTTTTCGGAACGTTTAAAGGAGCGCTCTTGAGTCTTGCTGGAATGGGCGCAGGTTCTGCATTGGCGTTTCTGCTTGGGCGTTTTGTTTTCAGGAAAACTATTTTACAGAAATTAGGTTCAAATACATATTTTATAGATCTGGAAAAGCTCAGTAAGAGCCACCCGTTGAAAGTATTGGCCTTAAGTCGGATTGTGCCTGTAGTGCCTTATTCAATGGCCAATTATCTTTGGTCTGTAACAGGCGTGAGGTTTATTCCGTTTTTGGTTATGAGCGTATTTTGTCTTATACCTGAAACAGTCTTTTTAACTGCGGGCGGGCATCTGCTTAAGGCCGGGGTGACGAAAGGAACCGTCAACTTAGAATTGATTGCTGTTTTAATTGTTGCCGGAGCAGTTATTTTTTTTCTTGCAAAGGCTGTTCAGAAAAGTTTGAAAGAATCTTGATAAGTTAGAATATTATTGCATTTCGGCCGCTAAAGAAATTTGCCCTGCGTCAGATTGAATAATGTAGAGCGGTTTTTGTACACTTCCGTTTTTAAAAGATATCTCACCTGAAACTCCTTTGAATTTATTAACAGCTGGAAGGTTGGTTCTTATGTTTACGGAAGGATTTCCTGTTGTTCCGGCTGCATGCGCGAGCAGAAGAATAGAGTCAAAACCGAGAGCAGCATAACCTGTTTGCGGCTGTTCACCGAATAATTCCGTATAGGCTTTTACAAATAGTTTAACGAGATTGTTTTCACGGGTGAGGCTTGCCTGTGATGCAAAAATAATATTTCCAGACCATGAGGCAATGGTTTTTTTCATGGCTACCATGTCAAAGCTTGTTCCGCCGACTATGTTGTAAGCCATTTCTTTTTCTTTCATGAGATTCAGCAATTTAGCGCTGACTTTTGCCGAAGCGAAAATTACGACAGCTTCAATTTCCTGAATTTCAGGAGGAGGCGTGCGTTTTTGGGTAATAATTGCCGCGCCTTCATCTATATAATTGCTGACCCCGATAGCATCCTCCGTCTTTTTGCTGTCTGACTGCGGTAGGGGTGCTAGTGCTTCAATGGCCTTCATGATGAATGATAAATCAGGGTTCGGCTCTGTTATGCGCATTTCTGAAAGGATAGTTCCGCCTTTTGTTTTGAAATTAGCGGAGAAGCTTTCAGCCTGTTTTGCTGTCGAGTCATTCATATCAGAACGGATTAGAAAAATATTTTCAGCTTGAAGTGTTGCAAAAGTGTATTTTGCTAAGTCTGTGCCGATTTTATTGTCTGACACTGCCAATGTGAAAGTGTCAGGTGTTTCGGGAGTGGTAAGGCTGTTTAGCTGCGCACCTGTGCATAGGAAAGGAAGTTGTGCTGTTTGAAAAACTGGCGCTGCCGAGAGTGCTGCGTTTTCTGAAATAATGCCTGTTGTGGCCATAATTCCTTTTGTTGCAGTCAATTTATGGACGGCTTGTATTATTTCCAGAGGTTCGTTTGTGATTGATTCGCATTCAAGTTTAATCTTTAAATTTTGGTTTGAATCATTGAACTTTTTGACGGCAAGTATAGCTCCGTTCATAGCCTCCTGCGCGGTAAGGGCATTTTCTCCTTTGGTCTCTAAAATCGTACCAAATACTAAGTCTTGCGCTGAAACTGTTGAAGAAAATGAAAATAGAAGGGCAATCGTCAATAGTATGATTTTCATGATCACGCTCCAGTTCTTTCTTTATTGCTTTTAACTATCCTGATTTTACGTTTTACTTTTTCTTGATTCTTTGGTTCGCTTTTAGGAACAGGAGATCCGAGTGTTCCTGATGTTTTATTTTTAGAAGTTTCATTTTTGCGGTTTATTTTTTCATCGTTAAGTTTTTTATCTTCTTTCTTTCTTTGCAGTTCTTCTTTTTTGAGTTCAACTTTCTTTTTAAACTCAAAAACAGCTTCTTTTAAATTTCCTTTTTTAGCTGTAAGCGCAACTTTTCCGGCATGGACAATCTCAGTAATCTTCTTGATTTCCCACATTTCAATTGGGCGTGGATGCCTTATGTAAACTGGTATTATTTCATGATGGTGCATGTCGATGGAAAGCGGTAATTGGCTGGTAAGAATAGATCTTCTGAAAATTCTTGATGAATTAAAGTAGCTTTCAATAAAATTTTCAGGTTCCGGGTTGCATGCGTCATCAAAGTATATGGCAATGATGATATCAATGTGTCGTTTCACACATTCCATTATCGGCATGGGAGATGAGAATGCTCCGTCAATTAATTTTTTGCCGTCAATATTTGCAGGGGGCATCAATGGATACACAGCGCTGCTTGCATAGATAGCCTGCGCAAGGTTCCCTTTTTCAAGGATTACAGGCAGTCCAGTAGTAAGGTCTGTGGTGGTGATCAGGGTTTTAGGTTTGAGGTCAGAAATGTCCATATTCTTAAACAGAGTTTCATATGTTTTGCGAAGGGAATCTGTTTTTAGAATGCCTGATTCTGCTGAAAATTTACCCTGACCGATATCAGCTATATCCATGACGGATTTATGGTTAATTTCTCTGAAAAAGCGTGGATCTACTGCTTTAGAGAAAATGTCTTGAATTTGTGTAAGATTATATCCTGCCCCTAGAAAGGCAGCCAGAAGAGCTCCGCCGCTTACTCCAATTACGAGATCAACTTTAATATTTTCTTTTTGCAAGTACTCGATAAACGGCAATGCACAGAAAGATTTAATGCCCTCGGAACCAATAATCAGAGCAATTGAAGGTCTCTCAATTGATTTTGCAGGTTTTTCCTGAGGTTCTGGATTTGTGTTTTCTTCCATCAGTTCTCCATTTCTTTGTAAAAAGATAACTTTCTTGGAAGAAAATTACAATATTAAGCAATCAGTTCCTCATAGAAGGATTTGAACAGGGGGAAAATATTTTCAGTCATTATGGCAACCCCTTCATTATTAGGGTGGACGCCGTCAGTCTGATAATATTCCGGGTTTTCGCCTAGTCCTTTCATGAGGTTTGCGTAAAGAGGAATGTTATATTTTTGTGCGATATCTGAAAAGATTGAGTTGAAAGCTAAAGCATATGATTGAGGGGTGAAATTCATGGGCTTGAAGCCTAGCAGGATCACAGGGATACGTGCTTCCTGAAAGGCTTCAACCATTGCAACAATATTAATCTTAACCTGTTCTGGATCGGCAAGCTGAAAGCAGTCGTTTGCGCCGAATTCAATGTAGGCAGCATCCGGTTTGCTTTCAATAACATCCACAAGTCGTGACAGGCCGTCAGCAGAGGTGTCGCCGGAAATTCCGTAGTTAGAAATTTCCAAATTGCAGCCTTCCTCAAGCAGTTTTCTTTCCAGTTGTGCTGGAAAAGAACTGTATGCGGGGAGACCATATCCTTCAGTCAGGCTGTCACCGAATGCGGCTAATGTTATCCGGGCCATTATATTTTCTCTTTTATTTTTCTTCGTCGTTACGAAGCCAGTGGCGAAATTTTGCGACTTCATCCTGCCAATTGTTGGAAATTCTGATTTTTATGAATTCCATGTAAACACAGTCCAGCAAAGAAAGACTTTTTTCGATTAGGAATATTTTTTCAAGGAATTTAGAATCAGGATCATCTCCCTCTTCATCCTTCATTTCGACTTTTGGGGTTTTAAGACCGCTTAAAGCAAAATCTTCTGCTTTGATCTGTACCTGCCATGCGTTTTCGTCAATTTCCATTCTTAGCTGGGCACGGGTAACTTTCTTACCTGTTTTCAACCCCATCAGAACTTCAGTCATATCTCCGCTTGAGGAGTTGACTGTGGCAGTATCAATATTTTCGCCTTCTCCGCCTTGAACAGACATGCGCTGTTCCATGAAAAGCAGGAAGCGTTCACCGTTTTCGAGCTCGAAAAGACCGTCGCGAATTTCACTTTTATACCAAAGCCATGTCAGGAAGTCCTGACCCAACAGGGTGTTTTCCCTTTCTGCAAGAAGTAACAGGTCCATAAAATTATCCTTATTTTTATCAGGCTGCTAGCCTACGAAGTATGTTGGGTCCAGTGATTCAAGTTTCTGCGCTGCGTCTTCTCCGAGCATATTCATTGCCAGAAAGAAAGGAGTCAGCGGTTCGAGAGTCAGTTCGAAGGTGTCTGTGAAGTATTCTTCAAACATGTCCAAGACTTTTGAGTTTGAACAGGCAAAATACAGTCTGTTGTCAGGCACGTTCCATACTGCGTCGAAAATGGCCGGAATAGGAAGACTGCGAGCGCGTATTTTTAATGTTACCTGATCTTTTATTTCTCGTTTTCTATCACGTGATATGAAATTTTTGCCTTCTTTTTTGGCTTCTTCAAGTTCGTGATTAAGGGCTATCTGCAAGTGTTTTTTTAATACGGCAGGTTGAATTCTGCGCGTGTCGAGCCGGAGTGAAAAAGTATAATATTGTCCCTTTTCAGGAGGAGAAATGCTCCATTTATCATCAAGCATATCATCCATATTCACCCATCCGAAAGATCTCTCTTCAGCGGTGTGGTCAATATCTTTAAAAGCGTATTTTACTAAAAGATTCGGAATAGATCTGATCAGATCATCCTCAACTTCTTCTACAATTCTATAACGGGTAAGTCCGACACTGGCGGAAAGTATTGGCAAAACAGACTCCTTGAACCGGTGGCGATTTGAAATAATTCATACCGGATTTATTTTATAGCGCATGACGCACTGTCGACAGTCATGGGTAAAATCATTCGTTTCAGATGTAAAGCGAAAGAATAACAGACTGTGTCAATATGGCATATTTGGTGCATAATATATTTTAGTAAGATGTTTGTAAATCAGGTCACAATTCAGGAGGATTCAGTCCGTTTAGGCTGATTTAAGAGTAGGAGGTCATTATGACACTCTGGAGAGTTCAAACGGAAGGCGATTTTATTGTTATGGGGAACCAGCGGAGGAAGAAGCTTACTTCGAACGGTTGCAATGAACCTTTTAAGGGGAGATTCTGGTGCCCTCGCAAGAAATGGTTTATGAATAGCCCTTGTCCTTTCGTTAATAAGCAAGAGTGCGGTAATTACAGGCAGATATGCGGTGCGTTGTAATTAAAACGGGTTGTTTTAAATAACCCTCTTAAGTTTATACTTACTTTATTTTGATTTTTAGAATATTTAATGTATGTAATCAAAATCGAAATAAGGGAGAGGTTATGCCTTTGAATTCATACGAAGTTATAGCAAACTGGCTTGATGCTGAGGCTGCACAAGTTAGAGATATTGAAAAACGCGCAAGTTCCGCATTGTACGATGATAAAGATGAACATCTGTATAGAGAACTTATGCGTCAAAAAGCCATACTTCTTGCCTATCTTGCTGATAACTTCGCCAGCTTAGATGAATCTTTGAGTGCTGAGGAAAGAACAGTTGTGCAGGAGCGAGTAGGCCGTTTTTCTCTTTCAGCTTCTAAAGCTCTTGAGATAGGGAGTGTTTTTTTTATGTCCGCTCTGTTGTATCCTGATGATCACAAAGACGGTGACAAAAATGATTTGGAACGTTTTGCTGAAAAAGTTCGCAACAGGTCACAATAATTTGATTTTATTAATAAAGCGATTTGTCTTATTGTTTGTATAGAAAGGTTGTGGATATTGTAAACGTGGTATATCTATTCCTCCGGGGTATATGGGAGGAACAGACTTTTGGTTAGTTTGTCTTTTTTTTGACGTTTAAAAAGGTAGATGAATGCTTTCTGCAGATCAAAATAATATCACAGCTTACGACAGTAAAAGTGTATCAGGCAAAGTTTTAAAAATTTTGTTAGCGGAAGACTGTGAAAATAATGTATTGCTGGTTCAATTATATCTTAAGAAATTTCCATATTCTATTGATGTTGCGGAGAATGGTGAAATGGCTTTTGAGATGTATAAAAAGAATCGTTACGACTTGGTTCTTATGGATATCGAAATGCCTTTTACCGACGGATATCAAGCCACTACCAGCATTCGGCAGTATGAAAAGGATAATGGTTTTGAGAATACTCCGATTATTGCCGTTACAGCACATGCTTTATGCGAAAACCGGGATAAGGCATATGATGTCGGATGTGATTATTTTATGACCAAACCCGTTAGAAAAGCTGATTTAATCAGCACTATTCAAAAATTCACAGAAAATCAGTAGTATTGAATTAAAAATTGTTTACTACGTTAACGGGGGTTCCTTTAATAAAGGATTCCAAGTTGTTGACTGTGCTTTTTGTCAGTCTGGTGCGCGCTTCGAGCGTCGCCCACGCAATGTGGGGTGTTATGATGATGTTCGGCGCGTCAAGCAATGGATTATTCGGCTGCATTGGTTCTTTATTTACAACATCAAGAGCCGCGCCGCCTATGGTTCCAGTCTTCAACGCTTCGGCAAGATCTACCTCATTTATAAGCTGTCCGCGAGCTGTATTGATGAGAATCGCATTTTTTTTCATTGATTGCAGGATTGAACGATTGATGAATTTTTCATTTTCAACTGTAAGTGGACAATGAAGTGATATTACATCTGACTCACGCATGAGTTCTTCAAGCCCTGAGAATTTGAACGGTAAATAGTCTGGTTTTTGTTTAGGGCGCGGAGAATAAGCAATCACTTCCATGCCGAATGCGTTTGCAAGGGCTGCTACTTTACTTCCTATATCGCCGAATCCTACTACTCCCAGCTTTTTCCCCTGAAGTTCGAACAAGGGGGCTTTCCAGAAGCAAAAATCTTCCTGAGAAGACCATTCTCCGTTCTTAACCGCTTTGTCGTGCAGGCTCACCTGATTGGAAAAGTTTAGCAAGAGAGCGAAAACATGTTGTGCTACTGACGGTGGCGAATAGCCCGGAACGTTTGAAACAATGATTTTATTTTTAGTAGCGGCTGAGATGTCTATAGTATTATATCCGGTGGCCAAGACTGATATGAATTTTAAATTAGGCAGAGAATTGATGATTTGTTCAGTGAGGATGTTTTTGCTGGTGAAGATTATTTCGGCATCCACGCACCGTTCGATTATTTTTGACTGCGGTGTGCGATCATATACGGATAGTTCACCAATTTTTTCCAGCTCGGACCACGGATTATCGCCGGGATTGATCGTATATCCATCAAGGATAACCATGCGCATAAAAAAGTCCTTTTGATTTGTTCAGCTATTGAAATGGTATTCTTTTTCGTCAGATAAAATTAAAAAGTATTAAAGTTCAATCTTTTTAGAAGGTGTCTTTTTTGATCCGCGTTTTGCCTGATTTTTGGCAACTTTTATGATTTCATTTTCTGTTTCGTCGTCAGTTTTTTTACCCAATTTTGTGCATTTAATAGCTCTTTTTTGCGCTGCAACAACAATTTTACTGACAACTTTATCTTGGTTTTTGTCTAATTCGTGAAATTCACAACCGACAAGTTTTTCTTTGCGTCTGACAATTTTTAATTTTAAATTTTTAAGAACAGGCTTTCCAGACCACAATAAAACGGATTCGATTATTTCTCCGACTGGAAATTCTTTTGAGCTGGTAAATCCGATGCCGTTTGCACTGATATCATTGATGCGGCATTTAACTCTCGGATCGCGACAGACTATTTGCATGTTATTTACATGTATTCTGAAAGCCGCACGCGCACTTGGCGAATCTGTTTTACCTTTAAAGGAAATGTCGAATGTTTCGGATTCTTTTCTTCCGAGCATTCTGTTAAGTTTGTCCTTTAGTCGGTCCACGATTCCGGATTCATTGTCTTCGCTTGCCATTGGATCCTCTGCAGTAGAAAAACTTGAATAAATAGTAGCAATTTATCGTGTTTTGAAAAATACTAATTAACCAATTGGTTAATTTAAAATTATTTTATATGTATGTTGTCGTTTGTCAATAATTATACTGAAACTAGATCTTGACATTATAATAAATAGCAGTGATGAATATCTAACATTTTTTTGTCATTAATTGGGCTTAATAATTGGAGGTACATGCGATGGTTGGTGAATTGATTAGTAATATGGGGCATAGCAGTACAGCTGGCTTTGTTGGCGTTTCTCTTATCTTTGTCTACTTTGCTTGGATTCTTGTTATGGCTTTTTACAGAATCGAACAGGGTAAAAATGAGAGTCATCACTAGAAAATAATTTTCAAAGAAGAACTTTGTTTTTCTTTATTTTTTCATAAAAAAAGGCGCGATTATCGCGCCTTTTTTTATTTTAGTTCTTTTTTGATCAGTTTTAATTGTTTTAAAACGATGTTTAGTTGTGCCTCGAGTATATAAGCTAGGTCTTTCAGTTTTTGATCATTCGCTTTAACGATTATATCATGAACGAAATTTTTCCTGCGTAAAAAATCGTTATATGCATATCCGCTTTTTTCTTTCAGAATGGTTGTTTCTTTGCTTTGAAATTCTTTTTCACGTTTAACAATATTTACAACAGAATAAAGTGAGTTCAGACTATGAACTTGTATTCGGCTTGTCTGGCACAAATTTGCCAAATCTTGCAGTGCGTATGCGCGGTCAGGCTGAGCGTCTGATCCGGCTATCTTGTCGAGATTTGCGCCGATTTTTTTCAATGCAGCCTCTACTTCGGATAAATTCCTGAAGTATTGAGTCAGGTTGGATTTTTGTGATGTATCTGAATCGTTGCACTTTGCAGAAATAGGAATGCAAATAATTGATGCTAAAATTAATATTATAAAAAAGTTACGCAATGCCTTTCTCCTTAGCTTCATTATATACGTCCATAAGGTATTTTCCGTAATCATTTTTCAGCATATCTGCGGCCAGCGTTTTAAGTTCTTCGGCACCGATGTATCCCATTCCGAAAGCTATTTCTTCAAGGCATGCTAAAAGGAATCCTTGTCTTTCCTGAATTGCTTCAACGTATGCTGCGGCTCTGAGCAGAGACGCGTGCGTTCCCATGTCCAGCCATGCGTATCCGCGTCCGAGAAGTTCAACATTAAGCAGACCTTGTTTTAAATATTCTTTATTAATATCTGTTATTTCAAGTTCTCCGCGATGTGAGGGAGCTATTTTTTTAGCAATTTCAATGACGGAGTTGTCATAGAAATAAAGTCCGGTAACCGCAAATTTTGATTTAGGATTTTCAGGTTTTTCTTCAATGCTGATTACAGATTGATTTTTATCAAATTCGACAACACCGTAACGTTTCGGGTCTTTTACTGCGTAAGCAAAGACAGTTCCGCCTTTTTTTAATCTAGACGCTTCTTGCAGTATATGCGGGAGGTCGTGCCCGTAGAAGATATTGTCTCCAAGTATCAGGCTTACACTGTCTTTCCCTATAAATTCTTCACCGATTATGAATGCTTGAGCAAGACCTTCCGGTTTTGGTTGGACTTTGTAGGATATGTTGATACCAAGTCTAGAACCGTTGCCGAGTAGATCTTCAAATCTATGTAGATCTTCGGGGGTGGAAATTATAAGAATGTCTCGTATTCCCGACATCATATGTATAGACAGCGGGTAGTAGATCATGGGTTTGTCATAAACAGGCAGGAGCTGTTTGCTTACTACGCGGGTCAAAGGATAAAGCCGTGTACCTGAGCCGCCCGCGAGGATAATACCTTTCATAATATTTAATTCTCCCAATCTTTTATGAACGAAACTTACTTAATTTATCAATAATATCTTGAAGTGTCTGCTTCAATAGCTTTAAATAACGTATTTCAATCAGTCTTTGCAACAAAGGAGTTTTTATCAAGATGCGCGGTCCTTTATTTTCTCTACCTACGGTGATGTTTTTAGGCGCTCTTTTTTTTATTCTCATATTCTTTTTGTTTATATTTGTACAGGTTGGCCTTATAACAGTCGCCTTCTCAAAATTGGGACTTACACCGGGGCAAGGGTTTACTCTTTTGATTGCCACCTTGCTTGGCAGTGGAGTGAATATCCCTGTTTTTCGATCTGAAAGATTGGTCCCTGATGTATTTGTCAGAAAATTTAGAATATTGAATCCGCAAGCTCCTGTTGAGGAACCTCTACAAGGGAAGTCGCTGGTTCATCAAACCGTGGCAGTAAATCTTGGCGGATGCGTAATACCTGTGCTGTTGTCAATGACGTTGTTGGCTAGTTTCGGGCTTAATCTTCCTATTCTTCTCTGTATTATAATTGTAAGTGCGACTACTTATGCTTTAGCGCGCCCTGTGCCGGGAGTAGGGATCGGTATTCCGGTTCTCATTCCCCCTATAATAACGGCTCTGGCTGCTCTTATTTTTGTTCCGGGAGATATTGCTCCTGTTGCAGCCTATGTTGCCGGTAGTCTAGGAACTTTGATCGGAGCGGATTTGCTTCATTTAGCAACTCCTGCAACCAGAAAGGTTCTTGATGCTCCTGTTGTCTCAATTGGCGGAGCAGGAACTTTTGACGGAATTTTCATTACCGGAATTTTAGCGGTCTTGCTGGCCTGATAAAAAGCAGTATTTAAAAGGAGTATGGTTATGGTAAAATGTGACTTTTCTTCTGCCGGGAATGTAAGTGTCGGCAGCCGTATTTATTTAGGCTGCGGTGATCATTTTCCTCAGGGATGTCCCTTTGTGAAGGTTTCAAATGAAGCTCGAAAGTTGCGGGCAGGGATGAAACTGGTCAGCGAAGGGTGCGATCTGCTCAGGATTATTTCCGTTTCATGGGCGGACCAAGTGCCGGGAGCTAAGACATGGGTTGCCGAAGTTCTTGACGTTCTTCCTGATACAGGAAATCTAAATTTAAAAATTGAGAAGATAGGTTATTCTGTTGCCTATGTGACTCTTAGCGATAAAGGTGCTGCGGGACAAAGAGAAGATAGGGGCGGACCGCTGATCGCAGAAATTATCAGTGATTCTTTGCCCGTATCTGCTGTGCACGGGTTTCTTATTCCGGATGAGTATGGAGATTTAAAATCACTTCTTATGCATCTGGCGTACACAAGCAGATTTGATCTTATCATCACTACGGGAGGGACAGGTGTCGGCCCACGAGATATTTCTCCTGAAGCAACTCTTGCGGTCATTGAAAAGAGATTGCCCGGTTTTGAGAGAGCTATAACTGCAACAGGTCTTGCTAAAACACCGCATTCCATGATTTCCAGAGGGGTTGCAGGTACGCTTGGGGACTCCATTATAATAAATGTGCCGGGTAGTCCTAAGGCTGTTAAAGAGAGCTTAGAGGCCATTATCCCAGCCCTTAAACACGCAATTGATAAGTTGCAGGGTGATATCTCTGATTGTGCAAACATTGCATAGTGTTTAATTACAAAATGTTTCTTGATTCCCTTGGCAGGAACCTCTATATAAAGTTTGATTTTGTTTTTTAGTCTTTTAAATAAAAATAACACGCATTGCTCAGGACGGATAGAATGAAACGCAACATTTTTCTTTTGTTTACGTTAATCTTTTTACTTGCGGCGGCTACAGCTTCCTTTGCTCAGCAGCTTCAAGGTGAAGGTCAACTCGGGGAGGCTAAAGCTCCCGTCTCCATGGAACAAGCTACAGAACAAGTTCCGCAGGCTGTTAGCAAGGAAGAGGAAACAGCTGATTTAACTCTTACTCTGGAAGAATGCGTTAATATGGGTCTTAAGCAGAATCCGACTATTATCGCAGCGCGCAAACAACTCATGGCTTCCGAAAGCAGTGTTGAATCTCAGCGCGGTCAGTTCGGGGCAGGAATGAAGTTGAAATACGGATATACTCATTCAGGTGATCAGCCTAGATCCGGTGCTATGCCGACCGATTACCAGGATAAATGGGGACTCGGCATTAATGTCAGTCAGCCGATTTTCATGGGATTTGAATTGCTTTCAAAGTTCCAGAAAACAAAGCTTCAAAGAGAACAAAGTGATGCCAGCCTTTATAATGCAGAATTGATTCTGATTAGAAATATTCAGGAAGCATTTTTGACATTGTTGCAAGGACGGATGGAAGTAAAAAGTAATCAGGATTCTGTTGCACGACTTAAATCTCAGCTTGATGTTATTCAGGCTTTTTATCAGGTAGGACTAAGACCTAGGGTTGACGTTTTGCAGGCTGAAGTTGAACTTGCTACAGCTGAGCAGGACTTGCTTAAAGCTTCAAACTCCGTTGCTTCAAGGGTTGCAAGGTTGAATACGTTGCTTAATCTTCCACTTGAGAAAAAAGTTAATTATTCTGGAGAACTTACCTATCTGCCTTTCTCGATGACTCTGGATCAATGTATCATTAAAGCTGACAAGGATCGTCCTGACCTGCGAATTGCTATGAAGGCGATTAAGATTTCAGAAGAAGATGTTACAATTTCCGAAAGTTCTTTTTATCCTAAACTTACTGCGGATTTCAATTACAACAGTGCTGGCGGAGATCCTTCCGTAAGCAAGAATAGATATAATTATAAAAACCGTTCTGATTCTTGGGACGTCGGCGCCAATGTTAATTGGGATTTCTTTAACTGGGGCGCAACCTACTACGATGTGCAGAGAGCTAGTGATAATGTAGACAAGATTAAGGCTGAGTATGACAATACAAGACTTGAAGCTTCCTACGAAATCAAAGATCAGCTTTTGAGCCTGAAAGCCTCGGCTGACAGAATCGGTGTTGGTCGTAAATCTGTTGAAGCCGGTCGTGAAGGTTATAGAATGGCTATGGCCCGTTATCAGGCTCAGGTCAGCACAAACAACGAAGTTCTGAACGCTCAGTCCAGACTAAGTGCCAGTGAAGCCCAGCTTATTGAGGCGCTGGCCGACTATCAGGTTGCACTTGCAAGGCTGTTTGTTGCAATGGGAACTAAGAATCCTTCGCTTACAACTAATTAAGAAAAAAACATGTTATTCTAAAGCCGGCTTCCGTTATGGAATCCGGCTTTTTTTATTAAGGGGGCGCCATGGGTGGGGGGAGAAGACTTTCATCAGACTTGGGAAGTATTAATAATACTGCTAAGTCAGGGATGATTTGTAAAGATTGCGGCGGAGAACTATATACGCGTCGGGGTTGAACCGGAGTTTCTTTATGTTGCAGGTCTTGCGGCAAACGGTATAGTGTTGCGGAATATGCGAAGTTTATTGATGATGACTTCGAAGAACAAATGGCTAATGTTTCGATGAACAGATTATAATGAGGATTTATGACTTTAAAGCTTAAAAAGCCGATGATCATTTTTGTTCTTTGTTTTTTGTTTATGATTTGCGGTGTTGTTTGCAGTCTTGCTTCAAGCTCGGCAGATTATGATGCTTGGGCGCCATTAAAGGACAGGCTGGTCAATGACGGGTTTAACAGAGAATATATAGATACGGTTTTTTCTGCCGGAACAATTAAATATGATTCTGGTATGATGACAAGAAAGATGAAAGTTCTGCTTCATCGCAGATTCGAGCCATCGGCTAAAAAAATAGCCCGTGAAAAAGAATATGATGATAGATATGTGGGACCGATTCTTCTCGCCGGAGCTTATTCATATCTGCGTGAAAATTTCGAAGTTCTTGTTAAAATAGATAAAAAGTACGGGGTGTCTCCCTCTGTTTTAGTCGCATTGCTGCTGGTTGAAACAAAACTTGGACATACCCTCGGCAATTCGCCTGCCTTTAGCAACCTTGCCAATATGGCTGCCAGTCCGGATCCTATGAAGTTTTTTGATGAGCTGGGGCATTCTGATCTTGGTCCTGAGGATATGGTATGGCTTAAAAAAAGAACTAAGCAGAAGGCTGATTGGGCTTATAAGGAGCTGTCAGCTCTTTTAAAATTTTCTTCCACTAATTCTCTTAATCCGTCGGAAATACCGGGGTCACCATACGGAGCTTTCGGTATCTGTCAGTTCATGCCGACGACTGCAATCAGTTATGCTGTTGACGGGGATATGGATGGCCGGGTAGATTTGTTCAGTAAGGACGATGCCCTCGAAAGCATGGCAAATTTTTTGAAAAAGCATGGTTGGAAAAGCTCGCTCAGCAAAAAGAAAAAACTAAAAGTTATCTATCGCTATAATCATTCAATGGTGTATGCCCGTACAATTTATGAAGTTGCTGTGCAACTGGATAGCATTCGGTCAACTTTCGGACCTGAATAAATATTCTTATTTTAAAATGAGCTAAGAGTTCTTTGTAAGTGTTCCCTGATAAAGAGTCAGAGTGCGCTTTAAAAAGTCAGATCCTGAAAGCTGCGACATTGTTTTAGCGTGAGTTTCAAGTAATTCTTTTTTCATTTCAGGTCTGCTGATCACTTCTTTCAGTTTAAGCGCCATGGCGGAAACATTTTGTGGTTCAACCAGTGCTTCTTCGGGAAGCAGGTCCGGCATTACTCCGACTGAGGTAGATATTAGCGGGCGTTGGCAAGCCATAATTTCAAGAGCTGCCCTTGCGATGGTTTCGGACCAGAGTGAAGCAATCACACCAATATCAATCGCTGAAATACATGCTGAAATGTTCTCACACTTACCGCTTATTTCAGTAATGTCGGCAATGTTATTTTCATTTAACCATGAGTCTATTTCGTGTCTGCTCGTGGCCGTCGGAAAGCCCATCAGAAATAATTTTATATTGTCGTTCTCAGAGTTTTGGCGAACTTTTGCAATCGCTTTTATGAGCTCATGCTGACCTTTTACTCTGTCGAATCTGCCAAGAAGGCCGACAACAATTTGATCGTCGGTGAATCCGTACTTTTTGCGGATTTCATTTCTTCCTTGTTGATTGAACTTAAATTTATCAGTATCGACCCCGCCGTGTATGAGCCAGAGTCTATTTTCGGCTAATTCCATTTTTTTTAGAAAATGTTCAGCCATGCGTTTGTTTGTTACGACAACAGCGTCGGCAATATTTGAATGCAGATAGCGGTTAAGTATATCGTTTCGTGGAAGACGCTGGTCTCCGCGGGTTCTTACGAGTTTAAAGCCAAGACCTGCTTTCCTGAGAAATCCCCACCAGAAGAAAGCTTCTCCTCTGTGGCAGTTTACGATATCAGGTTTATGCTTGCGAACGAGAGAAAGAACTCTTGCGCATGCTTTGACAAGTTTTATAGGGTGCGTTGAATTCAAATCAATTGTTTCAACATTAAGTCCCATTTCGAGAGCTTTCTCTTCCGTTTCTGTATCAGGAACGGTGATGACAAGAACATCGTGCCCGGCGTCCTGCAGTAGTTTACTGAGGTATAGGGCGTACCATGAGGTTGCGTTGAACCATCGAACGTTTATGACTTGAAAAATTCGCATGAAAGTAAATGACAATCCGTTAACTAAAGAGTCAAGTAAAAAGGGTCGATAAGCAATATTATAGGCAATTTATTATCCGTTAATAATGTTTATCGAACTATATCCGTCACAGGTCTTATATCGTTTCTTAATAGTATGTACACCTGACAATTTGAATTATAAAGATTTTTTTAAAAAAAGGTATGTGAATGTCGGTTGATAAAAATAATTCGGTTCCTGAAATTTCTGTTATTATACCAACTTACAATAGGTCGGAACTGCTTTGCCGTGCTCTTCGTTCCGCTTTAGTACAGAGCTTCACTGATTTTGAGTGTTTGATAGTGAATGATGGTTCGACGGATGATACGGTGCAGGTGCTTACAGAATTTACTGATGTGCGGATGAGAGTCTTGTTTCAAGAAAATAGAGGCGTTTCCGCAGCACGTAATTTTGCTATAAAGGAATCAAAAGGAAAGTATATAGCTTTGCTTGATTCTGACGATGAGTGGTTGCCTAAAAAACTTGAAATGCAGCTTGCATTTATGAAGTCTGAAGAATTAGATATAAGTCAGACTAATGAAATTTGGGTGCGCAATGAAAAGCGGGTGAATCAAAGTAAAAAATATGTGAAACCTGAAGGCATGTTTTTTGATAAGTCTCTTGAAACGTGTTTAATCAGCCCGTCATGTGCTATGTTCAGCAAGAAGTTTTGGGATAGCGTCGGCCCGTTTGATGAGAATATGCCTGCTTGTGAAGATTATGATCTTTGGATCAGGTCCGGGTTTAAATTTCCGGTCGGTCTGTTGGAAGATCGGTTGACCATTAAGTATGGAGGACGCCCCGATCAACTCACGAACAGTGTCGGCTGTTTTGATTTATACAGAATTTATTCTATTATAAAATTGCTGCACAGCAATGAGTTGAGTCTGGACGAGCTTGAACTGGCGAAAGTAGAATTGCAGCGCAAAGTTAGTTATTTTGTGGGCGGATGCAGGAAGCGCGGAAAGTTGGAGCAGGCTGAGAAGGTTGAACAAATGGTAAAAAATGTTTTAGAAGGGCAGAGTGTAAGTCCAGCAGATATTCTTCCTGATCAAATAATATCTGTTTAAAGTAAGATTGCCCAAAAGAGACCCGTTTTTGCTTTGCAAAACACAAGTTATCGGATCTCTTTTGAACAATCAGTTTAGGCCATTATTTCTTTTTTGGTGAAAGCTTCGGATTTTACTCTGTCGAGCATTGTTGCAAGACAGGCTTTAACATTTTCACGAATATCACCGGCAACGATAATGAAAAGAACATCATCGCCGGGTTTAAATGTTCCTTCATGTGCTTCGACGACAATTTTATAGATACCCGGTGATTTTTCGTATTCAGCGCGGAGCTGTTCAATTTTTTCATGGTCAGCTTTGATTTCGATTCCGGAAACTTCCTCGCGTGAACCGCGGGACCAGCCGCGGACAATTCCGTTGTGAACCAGAATCATTCCAACGTTTTTAGCAAATTCGGGGTCTTGTTTAAGTTCAGAAATTTTTTTCGAAATGTCCATAATCTCTCCGGTGAGTAAGGAGTTATTGTTTTGTATCAGATTGCCAGCTTATTTGAAAATCTTCCCGTTGTCAGCCATTCTCGTATGGTTAATCGCGGTTACGGCGTATGGATGGTGTGGGGAGGTACTCTCGACGACTCTGTTTCGCGTAGTATGAGTGATTTTGGCGGGATGCTCATGAAGGAAGGAACAAATCAGGCTTTCTGGTTCTTTTTCAGTGATGACGTATTCCGGGTGCTGGCGCGTTTGCAGATATGGTCAAAACTTAATCCAATGCCTGTCTTTACCCAGTTAATGCCGACCACTTTGCTCGTAGATTATAATTTAAATCTTTCATTGAATGTTTCGGATGAATTTACGAATCAAGAGACTGCACTGCCTACTGAGTTTGAAGTATTGATTCATCCACAGTTAAGTGCTGAGGTTAAGACTATTTCCGGTTTAAACCTTGAAGAGGAAAGATCTCCAAGTGGTCTATCAAAGTCGGGCTGGCTTAAATTAATACCTGATCAAGGGCTTGGGTATGAGTCTCTTCAGAGTTGGTATTTTATTTTAATTCCTGTGGGAAATCCTTCGGATAAGGCTTTTATCAAAGGATGGAGATCTTTTTTATCTGAAATACAAGTGTTGTTACAAAGACTCGGAGTTCAATATATTACTTCTGAAGTGCGGGTTATACTTCCTATTAAGTCTTTGTCTTTGCTTAGAACTTTTCTGAAAGATCTTTTGGTTCTTATAAACAGAGTCAGAAATCAGGAAGGAGAGGACATCAGTTACTGGCCATCTGTTATGGCTCTTGTTCCTCAGAAAGGGATGAGCTTTAATGAAGAAGTTGTACGAAAGGTTAATCTTGATTGGGATAAGCTTACTCCTGATTGCCCACATTTAAGATATCGGGATGCCTACCTTCTTGGGAAGGATTTTGCTGTTAATGAAGTAAGATTCGGAAGTGAGCAGGAAAGCTTGGAAGGATGGTGTCATGTAAGCCTTAAAAAAGGTGTTGAAGATAGTGGGTCAGACTCTATTGAAGTGACTATCTCCCGTAGAGTCTCTATCGGTGAACATGACGATTGTTTTTATTGCGGGATGAAAAATCATATTCCATCGGAGTGTCCGAGTAGAACATTGCAAGGAGTCGATCCAAATGTTTGGAAGCAGCTTGCAGCGATAGATAGTGAAAAATTTACGGAAGGTTTTCAGAATATTGATGTCGGTATGCAGGGTAAAGAAGATGTTGTTGCAGAATTTAAAAAAATTCTACAAGGCGGGAGCAGTTATGAAAATATAATCGGTAAAGCTCTTTTTTCCATCAATTCGGTCTCTCAGTTACGTACATTATATTTGGTCTGGCGTTCCCGGGGAAAAGAATGGCCTAACGGGATAACTGAGCAAGGCCCGGAAGAAGGGGAATTGATCTGGTCAGCTTTTGAATCATTAGTCAGCGGAGACTTAAACGATGCTGAAATTCTGGTAAAAAATGCTATGATTCGATTCAGTCGCGGTTATCAACCCCGAGCTTTAATGGGGTTTATTCAGCTGGAAATGAACGAGCCTGAGCAGGCAGAGTTTTATTGGCAGGAAGCTGAAAGGTTAAGCTTTTCTCCTTTGCAACAAGCTTATTTCATATACTTACAGGCTCGACTACAAGAAGTATCCGGTGAATTCGGGGCAGCAAGCACATCTTATAAAAAAGCTTTTGGTATTTGTTCTAACTGGCTGGAACCTCAATATCGCAGAGCAATCTGTATGGTTAAAATGGGTTTTTCAGAGCAGGCTGTTAGTTATTTTAAAGACATTATTTCGAAAGATCCTAATTATTTTAATAGAATAGTGATTGACCCTGAGCTCGACCGGGGTAGGTTGATTATTTTGCAATCTCTTGGAGAATTATGGGAAACAGCCGAGGCCGAGGCAAAACAAGTTGCCTCCGGGATTGATTCTCTTACCTCTGACATATCTCAATGGTTTGAGGAAGGTCATGAGTTCGCTGAGGATGCCGAAAAGTTTATGGAGAGAATGGGCCGCCTTGCTAAAATTAAAAATTATGTGGCTTTTAGGCATCTTATCTCCGGAGTTGAGACTCTTACCAGTGAAATTGAAAAAAGGGTTGAGTACGAAATTAAAGTTATTAATAAGAAAGTTGATTTTTTCAGAGAGCATCTTAAAGAAATTCGCGGAGAAGCGTCATGGTTTCCGTTCCCTAAATTGCTTACGGAATTTTATGCGGATTTTAATTATTGCGCTACAAAGATTTATTGGATCAAGTCACAGCATTTAAATGTGGCCGAAACTTTCAGAAAAACTCAGAAATATCTTCTTCAGATTGAAGATAGACTTAAAAAACTAAAAAACAGATTGGTTACTCTGCGAGTTGTGCGGGATTCAACTCTTTTCATCATGCTGCTTGGCAGGAATTTTATATGGCTTGAAGTTATTTTTTTAGGTCTGGCATTGCTTTGTATTCCTTTGCTTATTTATTATTCGACCAATGTTCAATCGAACTTCCTAATTGATATGATTATTCGTCAGAAGTGGGAATTCCAGAAAGGAATGATCCTTATTTTGAGCATACTGGCTTTAGCATTGTCAGCTTTTAAAGCCGCTGTTGTCTTTGAAAAGCGGAAACGTGAGTTGTTTGCTTCCGGTGAAGACAAAAGGGGGGAAGACAAGAAAGGCAAAGATAAAAAAGGTAAGGGAAAGTAAGGAATTTAAACTGTTTTCAATGTTGGTATACTTGGTGCAAACCTATTGTTGAAATAATATTTTTTTGACAGAGGGAATAACCATGACCAATATTAATGATAATATCGCAACTGTAATGAAGGTGCTGGGGAATTCCTCAGGAACCGCTGCGGGGGCTGGTACACCTAATCTTGCAGCTTTAAAAAATAAAGCCGGATCTTTTGATATGGAAATGGAAATGGCAGGGCGTATGTTCTCTGAAGGGCGGGATGGCGAAGGTTATTCCGCGCAGGGGATGGATATGGGGGTTATGAACAACGCCCTGATGCTTGAAGCTTTGACAGCCTTGAACTCGATTAAAGGTTTACAGAAAAATGAAGGTAGAGGTTCATCTCCTTTTACCAACAATCCATACAGCAATATTTCTAATCAGTTTGATGTTACTTCTGTCAAAAATATGTCCATGCCGGATGTTGTCGGAGATTTATCCGCAAAATTTGAATCAGGTGCCAAAGGTGTTTCTGCCATTGGATATGATCGTGTGGGCGGAACTTCATACGGAAAATATCAAATTGCATCTAATACCGGTACAATGGACAAGTTTATTGAATTTCTGAAGGATAAAGCTCCGCATGTTGCGGAAAGACTGGAACAATCCGGTCCTGCAAATACGGGATCTAAAAATGGTCATATGCCTGATGAATGGCGTAAAATAGCCGCAGAAGATTCAGCCGGTTTTGAAAAATTGCAGCATGATTTCATACGCAATAGTCATTATGACCCAGCAGCGAAAAAGATTTTTGCGCAGACTGGAATTGATATTAATAATTTGCCGGGACCGCTTCGTGAAGTACTCTGGAGTACGTCTGTTCAGCACGGGGCTACAGGGGCATCAAATTTGATTTCACGGGCACTCGATAAGCTGTCTTCGCAGGCAACAGAAAAAGGCTTTCCAGCTAATCTAGTTAAAGAGATATATGGTGAGCGTAAGGAGCAGTTTGCTTCATCCACTGGGGCTGTGCAGGAGAGTGTAGCAAAGCGGTTGACGAAGGAACAGAATATGGTTCTTACAATGCTTGAACAGGCTTCTGTTTCTAAACTGGCTTAGTTTGAATTGAATATAGTTTTTTAAATTGCGGTTATTTTTTCGCCAGAGACTCTTCAAGCGAATGGTCTACTTTTACGTGCAGAGTTCGGCTTACATTGTCGACTACTACCTGTCCCGGAGCAGCTCCTTTTCTTTTACGAACATCTTTAACCAGCGCGCACATTATATCCGCTTTTGAGTCATCGCATCGGTAACTTTTAAGCGCTGCAAGCGTTGCGGCTTCTTTGAATGTTGTTTCCGGTATTTCCTGGCCGGGATGATCTCTTTTCAATATAACATGTGATCCAGGCCCGCCTTCTACATGAAACCAGTAGTCGAAAACAGATGCCGCCTTGCTGAGCAGGTCATGGTTTGCTTTGCTGTTTTTACCCCTGATCATGAGAAATCCATCTGAGGAAACAAAGAGAGCAACAGCGATATCTTTATATTTTTTAGGAATTTCAAGGCTAGTTTTTTGCCTGTCTTTGCTTGACGGTGGCATTAAATTGGCGTGAAGGAATTCTTCCTGCTGAGTTTCAACTTCACCTCTCCGCCGCTCCATATGTTTGAGGCCCCTTTGAGCCTTGGCTGAAAGCTTGAAAATTTTAGTCATGTTTTCTGCCGGAGTCAGAGTAGGATCGAGCTTCACGACCATTTTTCCGTGCTCAGGATGTGTGACAGTAACCTTATCAAGTTCTCTTAGCGGTTTAAGGCGGTACATCTCAGCTTGAAGAGCTTCTGCTTCGATTTTTCTGCTTAAAAGTTTGCGGAGCCTGTCCTCTTCTTCTTCAATTCTACTCATTATTTTTTTGAATTTCTTTTTACTGGACTTAAGAGCATTTTTATCTTCAGAGTTTTCGAGCCGTTCCATTGTGGGGAATAAAACTTTTTCTCCATATACTGAAGAGGCTTCTATTGCTGATGAAAATATTTGCTGGTTTGAGTTTTCGTCCGGCCAGAGGCGTGGAGGGGATAATTCGTTTTTACCGTCAGTTGAAAGGTAAAAAGTATTAGCCGCACCGTTTTTCAGAGTATCAAGCAATTTTTGAGCTTCTGGAGGTGTGAGTTTTTTTAGTGCCTTGCGAAGAGGGGGCGAAATATGCGGGAATTCTTTCCAGATTTCTGCAGTGTCCTGAATGTCAGCATAAGAAGGCCAAAAGACAGGAAGGCCGAAGTCTTGGGGTAATTCGTGAATCAGGGATATTCCCTTTTTTATATCAAATAAAAGGAACCTGTATTTGCTGGGTTCTCTTCCCGGAGAAAGGGAAAATGCGACACGCAGGTTGGTCCAGTCGTGGTGGGCTTCAAAAATCCTTCGTCCTGAAAGTCTTTTTCGAAGCCACATTACAGTGGCGGTAGGGTTTGCCGGGTTAAGCGGCTTTACCTTTGAAAGAAAAAAAAGGCCCACCGATTTGGCGGGCCTGAATAATAAGAATTCTTTTCCACCCGTAGATTGGAGCGCAAGTGTCCATACCCCGTCTGCGGGAGCAAATATTTTTTCAACCCTTCGCCCATTAAGATTTTTCTCAAGTTCGAGTACAAGGGCATGAAAGAAGTGCGCGTCCATTATATGTATTCCGGGAGATTACTCTCCCCGATTTTGTTCTTCCTCTTCCTGTTTGCTTTTGCATGCAATGCAAAGGGTTGTTACAGGTCGTGCTTTAAGGCGAGCAATTGAGATGTCATCGCCGCATGCAACACAGTAACCGAAGTCCCCGTCATCGATGCGCTTGATCGCTTTTTGAATTTTTTTGATCAATTTACGTTCTCTGTCTCGTAGTCGCAAAGTAAAAGCTCTGTCGGATTCAGCTGTAGCACGATCAGCAGGGTCGGCGTAAGTTTCACCGGACTCTGTCATGTCTTCAATCGTTTCCTGTCCTTTTTGTAGAATCTCATCAAGATTTTTATTCAGGGCATCGCGGAAAAATGCTAATTCTTTCTGGTCCATATCATTAACCTCCCATTTGGAGAAGTTTAATTTAAGTAATTACCTCGACAACGCTAAGCTTTTTAAAGATGAAAGGTCTTATCCCAAAGACGACGTGAAAGTAAAGTGAAACCGGAGTAAATGTTATTAAAAATATAAATAAATTAAAAATCTAAATCGGTTGACAAAACTTTGAGGCCGTCCTAAAAGCTGTTCTCGGTTGACGCAATTAGTTCATTGAAATTTTTTCGATTTAAGTTTTAAACTGCATTGAACATGGCTAAGCAGTTTTAACTTAAAGAGAATGTTATAAAAAAATAAAAAAGTAGTTGACAGGTATTAGCCGAAAGGTTAACTTCTGTTTCGCTTTTCGTGAGCGGGAATAACTCAGCGGTAGAGTGTAACCTTGCCAAGGTTGAAGTCGCGAGTTCAAATCTCGTTTCCCGCTCCATTTTTTTATAAGGCGACATAGCCAAGCGGTAAGGCAGAGGTCTGCAAAACCTCCATTCTCCGGTTCAAATCCGGATGTCGCCTCCAATCCGCGGGAATAACTCAGTGGTAGAGTGCAACCTTGCCAAGGTTGAAGTCGCGAGTTCAAATCTCGTTTCCCGCTCCAGGAGAGTTCAGGGTCGATCAGCAATGATCGACCCTTTTTTTATGTCTATTCATAATATATAAGTTTCATTTTTTTGCTCATTGGTAAGCAGGGTGTTGACCGTATGAGTGTTAATGATTACTCCTTTTCGGCATAGAGAGACCTTATTCATACCAAAATGGAATGAATTTGTTTGTCTGTTTTTTGGTGAACAAAAAAATAGAATCGAACTTTCATAGGAGGAAATCCTTGAATAATATAGCTTTAAAGCCCGAGGCTTCATTTGATGAGTTACTTGCGGCTGCCCGTAATAAATTTGGTGCAATAAAATTTGAGTCTGTTAAAATTGGTGGGAAAGAACTCGAGATTGCTCAAGTTGTCGATATGCCCGCTTATTTAGATAGTTTAATTGATAAGATCAGAGGCGGTAAAAAAATAGAGTTGCCATTGTGGGCTAAGATTTGGCCTTCCTCGATGGTCCTTGGCGTTTATCTCCTTAAATTTAAGCCTGTTGAAAAGGCTACTTTTCTTGAGGTCGGAGCAGGCGGAGGTATTTGCGGACTTTTAGCTGCCAGCAGAGGGTATAATGTCGTACTGTCAGATGTTGATGACGATGCGTTGCTTTTTTGTCGCCTGAATGCTGTGCGCAATAATCTGGATGATAAAATTTCAGTTAAAAAAATAGATTTTTGCAGCGATGAAATGAATGAAAAGTTCAATTATATCATAGGTAGCGAAGTTCTTTATCAGGAAAATATTCAAATTCCTTTTTATCATTTTATAGAGAAGCACCTCAGTAAAGATGATGGCTCGGAAACTCTTCTTGCGATGGATAAGAAGCGCTCCGGCCGACTCTTTTTTGAAGAAGCCCAAAAAAATTATCGCCTCATGCGGCAGGAAGTTTCTTTTGCCGGAAATGAGACTGAAGGTAAAACCCTTATTTCTCTTGTAAGAATGGGAGCACTCTAAAATGATTAAACTTAAATCTTGTCTTAAAGTTTATACAACTGATCAGGATAAAGCTGTTTCACCTGAAGAAACCGTTTCCCGCGTAAAGAAGTTGCTGGAAAAGAATTGTGACGGAGTGCTCGGATGTACTCGTAAGATCGACACCGGACGACTCGGAATTCCTGTTTTTATAAGCGAATGCGGTCCTGCTGCACGTGATATTATGCCTACACGCAAACAGATGGGAAAAGGTGCTTCCGTTGCGCAGGCAGAAGCCTCAGCATTGATGGAATTAGTTGAAAGATTCAGCTTTTTCAGTTTCTGGAGCAATTCCGAAAATTTCACTCTTGCAACATATAGTGAAGCTGAAGAGCTTTGGCCCGGAAAAGTTATTTCCATTGAAAAGATCCTTCAATCCGTTGACGAAGAAATGGAACCGGCTAAAGCCCGTGTTATTCTGGATTTAGTACGCTGGCATTTTCATCCGGCGCTTAATGTGCTGACCGGAGAGACGGAATATGTTCCTTTGGACTGGTTTAAAATATTAAATGAATTTAATGGTTCTTCGGCTGGAAATACCCCGGAAGAATCTGTTCTTCAAGGTGGTAGCGAGCTTGTTGAAAGGCATGTTTGTGCGGTTATTGATCGTGACAGGGGTGAAGTTCCATGTATCGATCCTGCCTCATGTGGTGACGCTGTTCTGGCAAAGCTTTGCAAGTGTTTTGAAGACAACGGAATCAAATATATCATAAATGACTTTTCTCTAGGAATGCCGCTACCCACGGTTGCTGTCACTGCTTGGGATCCGTCAACTTTTCCCGGAATGAGTGAGATTGTTTTCACAGCGGGAACATCCTCCTGTCCGTCAAAGGCTGCAATCAGAGCTTTTACTGAGGTCGCCCAGCTTGCCGGGGACTTTGAAACCGGGCGAGTCTATGAAGCTTCAGGACTTCCTAAGTTTACTGATCTGGAACAGGCTGAATGGCTTGCCAGAGGCTGTCGTGTTGCTTTAGACAGTCTTCCGTCCGTAAAGCATGCTGATATCTACGAAGAGCTGATGCAGTTTGCCGCAGGTCTGAATGAGCGTGGGTATACTTTGTACACAGTAGATACTACTCATCCTGACTTAGGTGTGTCTGCGAACTATAATTTTGTTCCCGGTTTCCATTTCAGGGAACGCACTCCGTATGCAAGTCTGGGGCTTTTTGTGGGCCGTATTCTGTCCGAAAAAGTCGCTATAGATCTTGCGGGTGCAGGTCTGGATGTTATTTCAGATATTTATGAAGATGATTATTTCATTCCTTTCTTTGAAGGGATGCTGGCTCTTCGCGGTGGTGATACATCAAGAGCTGCTGATATGTTCATGCTGGCGACCGAGGTTCAGCCTGCCAATGAAGAGAAGGCCCTGTCGGCGTTTTATACTGCCTATGCCATGTCTTTAGAGGAAAGATGGTCCGAGGTTCTCCCTTATCTTGATCGGGCTGTTGAGCTTGATAGTGAGGCTAAAGAGTACTTCAATCTTCGTGGAGTTGCATATTTCAAAGCCGGAGAATATTCACTTGCAGCTGAAGATTTTAAATCAGCTTTGGCTATAGATAGCGGTTCGGCTTCTGATCTAGCCAATTTGGGGTTATGTCATAAGTTTATGGGGGATACCGAAGAAGCTATTGAATATTTAAGAACAGCTCTTGAGCTTGAACCTGGGCTTGAGTATGCGAGAACACATCTTGAGCAACTGCTTAAAGTTAAATAGTTCTAATTTTTATGCGTATTTTTTGGGTTCATTATTGACAAGAAAGCATATTAGAGATTATCGCTTTATGAACAAAAACGTAGAGTGGTTTTTTGTTCCTTAAAAAGTCGTGAAACAGCGGATCGCTGTTTTTGGATATGGTTGATTCGGCAAACGTTGAATCACATTTCAGCTTAATAGCATAATATTCCTAAGGAGTATCACAGATGGCAAACGTAGAATTCATGGGTCAGTCCTTCGAAGTTGATGAAGACGGTTTCCTCCTCAAGTTTGAAGAATGGAGCCCTGATTGGGTTGACTATTGTAAAGAAGGCGAAGGCATCAAAGAACTGAATGAAGAACACCAGAAAGTTCTCGACTTCTTGCAGGATTACTACAAGAAGAACGGAATCGCTCCTATGGTTCGCATTCTCTCCAAAGTTACTGGTTACAAGCTGAAACACATCTATGAATTGTTCCCTTCCGGTCCAGGTAAAGGAGCATGTAAGATGGCTGGTCTGCCTAAACCTACTGGTTGCGTATAGCTTCCGGTTTTTAGCAGAATATTTAGGCGGGGCCTTACGGCTCCGCCTTTTTTGTTTATATGAGTTGTTGACTTGTTGGCCGTTTCTACATAAAAATTTCAATCAAAGCAGATATCCCTTGCATATTGTGTACGGTGGGGGTATTGGGCTTTGTTTCCACGGTTAACAAAGACAGGAGTAAGTCATGAAAAAAGATATCCATCCTAAACTTTACAAGGCAACTGTCCGCTGTTATTGCGGATATGAGTCTGATGTTTATTCTACACTGGGTGAAGAGGTTAGTACTGAAATTTGTTCAAACTGCCATCCTTTTTACACAGGTAAACAGCGTTTCATCGATGCAGCTGGTCGTATTGACCGCTTCAAGAAAAAATTCGGTGATTTCAACGCTGCTGACAAAGTTAAAGGCAATTAGTTCTTTTTTTGCGGTTTTGCCGCGTAAACATGCCTCTGTTGCTTTTGGGCGACAGAGGCATGTTGCTTTTTTGTATCCAATCGACAATCCCGCGTTGTTTTAAAGTTGGGCTTTCACTTTTTACCGCCTGCATTGTCTTTTTTTTTGGGAAATCTCGCGCTGTCCCCTTGTCTGTTCCCAATGCGTGATTATCCTATCTGAATCTGAAATCACTTGAATTAAGTGGGAATTTTATCCCTAAGAGAGGAAACGCTTTGAAATCATCTCTTTTGATGTCCGCAGCTAAGACTGTTGGTGGTCAGGCTGTAATTGAGGGCGTTATGATGCGGGCTAAGGACAGGCTTGCTATTGCGGTTCGTCGTCCTGACGGTGAGATTACCGTGGAATTACGTCCTTGGTTTTCTATGACTCCTGAGTTTATGAAGAAACCTTTTTTGCGCGGCTTCCCAATTTTTATTGAGACTATGGTCAACGGTGTCAAAGCTCTCAACTATTCCGCAACTCAGGCTCTTGACGAAGAAGACGGAGAACTGACCAGTTTTCATCTGATACTTACCATGATTATAGCGATGGGTTCCGCCTTGGGACTTTTCGTAGTTCTTCCACATTTTTTTTCAGTATTAATGAAGTGGTGGGGCATTTCCGGTGATGTTGATACCCTTAGTTTTCATGTCTGGGATGGCTTTTTTAAAATGGCCATGTTTCTTGGATATATTGTAGCCATATCATTTGTTCCTGATATCAAGCGTGTTTTTCAGTACCACGGGGCTGAACACAAATCTATTTGGGCATACGAATCCGGTAGTGAACTGACACCAAGCAAGGTCAAAGAGTTCAGCAGACTGCATCCTCGTTGCGGGACTGCTTTTTTGTTGTTTGTTTTGGTTGTGAGCATTTTGCTGTTCACTATACTGGTTCCGTTGCTGCTCGCTATTTGGTCTCCTCAGACTTTCTTATATAAACATTTATATATTGTCGGCATTAAGCTGCTTCTTATGGCTCCGGTCAGTGCTATTGCTTATGAAATGATTAAAGCGTCAAGTAAGCATGAAAATAATTTGTTTTGCCGGGCCATGTGCCTTCCTGGACTAGGTATGCAACTTTTAACTACAAGTGAACCTGATCTTGATCAGATTGAGGTTGCTTTGGCTGCTCTTGCAAAGGCTGTTGAAGAAGACGGAGGAGTAAGCTGATGTTTGCCAAACTTGAAGATATCGAACGCTCATATATGGATTTGGAGCAGGAACTTAGCGACCCTGAAGTATATAATAACCAGGAAAGATTCAGAAAAGTAACTAGAGCTCACTCTGATCAGGGAGAGGTTGTTCGGGTTTTTAGAGAGTATAAACAACTTTCTGCCGACCTTGAAGATAACAAGGAAATGGCTAAAGATTCTGATCCTGAGATTCGTGAAATGGCCGAAATGGAAATTTCCGAGATAAAAGAAAAAATTCCTGCTCTTGAAGAAGAACTTAAATTGTTGCTTCTGCCGAAAGATCCCATGGATGAAAAGAATATCATTCTTGAAATCAGGGCTGGTACCGGCGGTGAAGAGGCAGCTCTTTTCTGTGCTGATGTTTTCCGTATGTATTCCCGTTATTCCGAGCAGAATGGCTGGAAAGTTGAAGTCTTAAGTTCCAATCCTACCGGAACCGGTGGTTTTAAGGAAATGATAGCTTCCATCAGCGGGCCGAAAATTTACAGCAAGATGAAATATGAATCCGGAACCCATCGCGTTCAGCGCGTGCCTGCTACCGAATCTCAGGGACGTATTCACACCTCAGCTATTACTGTAGCTATTATGCCCGAAGCGGAAGAGGTTGATGTTCAAGTTCGCACTGAAGATGTCCGTGTTGATGTTTTCCGTGCGTCCGGTCCCGGTGGACAGAGTGTTAACACTACTGACTCTGCTATCCGTCTGACGCATATTCCGTCAGGGCTTGTTGTTATCTGCCAGGATGAAAAATCACAGCACAAGAATAAAGCTAAGGCTATGAAAGTTTTGTGTTCGAGATTACTTCAACAGGAACAGGATAAGCAGCATGCAGAGTTGGCGGAAGTCCGTCGCGCACAGGTTGGGTCCGGTGACCGTTCCGAGCGAATCCGTACATATAACTTTCCTCAGGGACGTGTAACTGATCACAGAATTAACCTGACCCTCTACAAACTTGATTCAGTCATGGAAGGTGATATGAGCGAGCTTGTTGATTCGCTTATTAATCACTATCAATCAGAAGCCTTGAAAAATCAGGCTTCAGATTAGTCACGATTTCTGAATTAAGGGCGATTGTTTTATTGCTCTTTATATTATTAAATTAAAGCTCGCGGCCAATTTGGGCGCGGGCTTTTTTTATAGAAATTTGAGATTTATTAAAACAAAGGCATCATCGCATGAAAAAAAATACTCTTAGAGAACTTCTTTCCGCAGCCAATCTTAAGTTAACAGAGGCCGGAATAGATTCTCCGGCTTTATCCGCGCACTTGCTGGCTGAAAAAGTTTTTAAGTTAGATCGATTGAAAATAATCATGGAAATGAACAACCCTGTAAATGATGATTTAATTCCAGCGTTCAATGATTTCGTTGACAGAAGGGCAAAAGGCGAGCCTGTTGCCTATATTCTTGGTGAAAAAGAATTTTACGGGATGGATTTTAAAATTGGAGCCGGAGTTTTAATACCGCGTCCTGAAACAGAAGAAATTATTGAGCATGTTTTAAAACGTTTTAAAAAAGATGACGCTTTTCTTTTTGCGGATTTCGGTACCGGTTCAGGAATTCTGGCTGTGACCATAGCTAAGCTTTTTCCCCAAGCAAGAGGGATTGCTATGGAGTTAAGTGCTGACGCCCTCGGTATTGCCCGTGATAATGCAAAGAAGCACTTTGTGGACGACCGGGTTTTATTTATTAAGGCGGACTTCACTCTGCCTGTTTTTAAAAATGATATTTTTGATCTGGTGCTTGCCAATCCGCCTTATTTAAGTGATGCCGAACTAGGTGAGATCAGTCATGAGGTTGCCGGGTTTGAACCTGTTTCCGCGCTTGTTGGTGGAGAGCTTGGTGATGAAATGATAAAGGGTTGTGCTCCGCATATTGCCGCTGCATTAAAGTCGGCTGGATGTATGTATATGGAGATAGGTTACCTTCAGGGTGAGGCTGCATATAAAATTTTTGACTCCTGTGCTGCTTTTTCAGGGCAGGTTGAAGTGCTGGCTGATATTTCAAATCACGACCGGATTGTTGTAGCTCTAAAGAATTGAATGTTGTTGCATGGTTGCAAAAATACCACAGTGTATGTTTGATCTTGTTGTAAAAAAACAACCAGTTGCGTGATGTTAAAATCTTATCATGTAATAAATTCATTTAAATCAAAGTATTAGAAGTGGTCACTATTCTGGCACTGAGCTTGCATAATTAAAGGCAGAGGAGAACTTATGCTACAAACAACTATCCAAAAAACAGTAAGATGCAAAGGTATTGGACTCCACAGCGGCAAGCAGGTGGAAATCGTATTGAGGCCTGCTGTTGAAGACACTGGTATTCTTTTTTCACTTCATACCGGGGTCGGAAGTTCTTTTATTACTCCTAACCCTGATCTGGTTGTAGCAACCGGACTTGCAACGACTCTCGGAAATGGAAAAGATTCTGTTTCTACTGTAGAACATCTTCTCGCCGCTGTGCGCGGAATGGGAATTGATAATATTCATATCGAAGTCAGAGGCAATGAGCTGCCCATCATGGATGGTAGCGCAGGGCCTTTCGTATATCTTCTTCGTCAGGCTGAAGTCATGGAACTTTCCAAAGCTCGCAGGGTTATGGCTGTTACCAAGGCTATAAATTTTGAGCAGGACGGGAAGTACGTTCGTGCTTATCCTCATGACGGTTTCGCGATTGATTACACTATTGATTTTGATCATCCTCAGATTGGAAGACAGACTCTCTCACTTGAAATTACTCCTGATGTTTTTGTTGATGAACTGGCCAAAGCCAGAACATTCGGATTCTTGAAGGAAGTAGAATATCTACATGCCAACGGACTTGCTCTCGGCGGATCGCTTGATAACGCAGTTGTGCTTGACGATTATGGCATATTGAATGAAGACGGACTTCGTTTTGTAGATGAGTTTGTACGACATAAAATTTTAGATTTTATTGGTGATATGGCTGTAATGGAAGCTCCTTTACAGGGAAGATTTGAAATATTTGCTTCCGGTCATGCACTGAATAATTCTTTCCTCAAATATCTTTACGCAAATGCGGAAGATTATCTTGAAGAACGTGTGCTTGAGCCTCTTTACGACAAGGTTGCACAGAAAGATCTTTCTCCTGTTTATCCGGAAGCCGTACCCGTTCCGGCATAGTCTTTTAAGATTATAGGATTTACTTTTAAGCCCGCCTTTAGGCGGGCTTTTTTTTATGTTAGATCTGTGTGATTGCGTGTAGAAACGGGCTTGACTCGACTTGATGCAAGAGTAAATATAATAAAAATTAAAGGTTGAGATTTATTAAAGATGATTTAAAGAAATGCAGCTTGTTCTTATATAGATGATGCAAATATTAAGGAGTTTTTATGTTCCGGTCCATTAGCTCAAGAATTTCATATATGGTTGCCGTTGTAGTAATTATTTCAACAGTTATCATGCTGTTTTTTATCGACAGCACTCTTGAAAAAGACATGCTAAATGCACAGGGGCGTACCGCACGAAATACAATTCGTATGGGCTTATTGTATCTTCAAGAAGGAAAGCAGGCGATTGAAGTTTATCGGGATAATGTCTACCGGGAGCGCAAGCAGGCTGTTAAAGACGCAATGAGTGTTTTTATTGCGCAACTTGATTCATATTATTCACTCTACAAATCAGGGGTGTTGACAGAAGCTCAAGCTAAAGAGGCTGCTTATAATCTAGCAAGAACTACTAGGTATTTTAATAATGATTATTTTTTTATCTATTCAGAGAATCTTGTTTCTTTGGCTCATCCTGATAATTCAATTGAAGGGCGAAATTTATCTAAGAGCCAAGATCAGAAAGGGTATTCGTTTGGTCCTGATATGATTTCAAAAGGAACAACTGAAGGGGGCGGGTTTCTGAATTTATGGTGGACCAGATTGGGCTCTGAGGAACCGGTTCCTAAAATTTTGTACGTCCAGCCGTTTTCAAAGTGGAATTGGATAATTGGTACAGGCACATATGTAGATGACATTGAGAGCTCTGTTGCAGTTCAAAAAGTAGAACTCATTAAGGATTTGCAGAAAGGATTTTCGCAAATACGTTTAGCTGAGACTGGACGATTGTTTGTTTTTGATAATGATAAGAAAGTATTAGTCCCACCTGTAGGTGCAGGTCCTAATTTTGCGGATACAGTCAATCTGAATACTGGAAAAAGTTTATTGCATGATCTTAAAGATGTCGGAAAACAAGGGATGTGGAAGTTAAATTATAAAGTTTTGCGCGGAGATGGAACAGAAGTTGAGAAGCAGTCTTTTGTTCGTTATTTTGCTCCTCTTGGTTGGTATGTTGCTTCAACGGTTCCTTTGAGAGAAATTCATGCTCCGGTAAATAATTTGATTATGAAGCAGGGTGGTATAAGTTTTGCCATTCTCTTGTTCACAATTGTTTTTATTTATTATGTTGTCCGAAAAATTTGTATGCCTATACAGAGTGTTTCTAAAGTAGCTTTTCTTGTTTCGCGAGGAGATTTGAAGGAAGCTAAGACATTATTTTATAAAAATAATGATCAAGATTATTTGAAGAAAATAATTAATTCCGAGAATATTGAGGGCGGAGATAAGAAGTTTGATGAAGTTGACCATCTTGTAAAATCTTTTCATACAATGCTTATAACTCTTAATTCGCTTGTAAGTCAGGTTCAACGGTCAGGTGAAATGGTTACTGGGTCGGCACTCAAGCTTGGTTCTGCAATTGGACAGCTTGAAGTTGCTGTTGAAAACCAGGCTGCGGCTACTCAGGAGCTTGGAAGTACTTCCCGTGAAATATCTGCAACGTCTCAGGAACTTGCCCGCACAATGAATGAATCTACGGAAGTTGCGGTTTCCACAGGAAATCTGGCAGATCAGGGATTACTGGATCTTGATGTCATGAGTCAAAGTATGGAAACCATGCGCGATGCTTCCGGAGGAATTTTTTCTAAGCTTTCAGTAATTAATTCTAAGGCCGCTAATATCAGTTCTGTAGTCACTTCTATTTCTAAAATATCAGAACAGATAAATCTGCTTTCCCTTAATGCTGCAATTGAAGCCGAAAAAGCCGGTGAATTTGGTCAGGGTTTTTCCGTAGTTGCACGTGAAATTAGAAAACTTGCAGATCAAACGGCTATGTCTACTCTTGATATTGAGAAGATTGTTGCTGAAATGCTTTCAGCTGTTTCATCCGGTGTTATGGAAATGGATAAATTCCGTCAGCAGGTTGAAACGGGGGTTAGTAATGTTGAAGTGCTTGGTCGCGGAATTACTGGAGTTGTGGATCAGGTCCGTTCACTTACTCCGCAGTTTGCTTTTGTTAATGAAGGAATGCAGAACCAAAGCGAAGGAGCTGAGCAAATTAGTAGTGCAATGCTTCAGTTAAGTGAAACATCGATTCAGACTAAGGATGCTCTTGAGGAGTTTGTAAGTATTACCGAGCAACTCTCAATTTCTGTTGATACTTTGGAAGAAGGCGTGGCTGTATTCCGGGTAGAAAAAGAGTAGTACGTAATTTAGCTAAGAAGAACCTAGTAAATCTGACAAGAAGCCTCCGGCAAAGTATGCCGGAATCTTTTCAATACCCAGATATTCAGGAAAAGATTCTTTTAATTTCGAAGAAAGTAACAAGCTTGTGCCCTGAGAATCTGCAAGAAGTTTAAAGCCGCATTGCGGTTTTTTATACATAATCTTGAATCTCATAGGTGACGAAGGGGAAAGGTCGAAGGCGTAAAAAAGTTCATAGAACGAATTGTCAGGGTTTTGTTCATCTTTTTTTATCTTGAGAACTATTTCCTGATTTAAAGCTATAGGCATCAGCCAAGGCATGTAATGAAGAGTTGCCGTCTTTAAAGATGAATTAAGTAGCGAGACACATTTAAGTGTTTCAAAAAGAAGAATAGTGCTTTGAGTGTCCGATTCAATAATTTTTAAAAATGATTCAGCTTTGTCCGGGCAAGTTGCTTCAGCCTGTCTATAAAATTTATTAATAACAGTTCGCGATTGAGCTTCAAAAGCCGCTCTTTTAGTCACAAATTGTCTTGTTATGTCAACAGGGTTGAGAAATTGTCCCTCGGCACTTATATCATTGGGATCGATTTCTTTAAGAATTATATCGGGGTAGAGCTGGTGGACTATAAAAGCCAGAGTGTCTCCAGGAACAGGTGACGAAGAAATATCGGCCAGCAATGTTTGAGAATTAATTTCAACCCAGCCTAATGTCTGCCGTTCCCATTTCAAGAGTCTGCCTTTTAAAATTTCACCTACGCGATATTTTTTTTGAAAAGCTGTGGCTCTGGAGGATAATCTAGAGTTATCGTTACCGTATTGTCCGCTGCCGTATTTTGAAATTTTCATGAGAGCTGTCAGTTGTATTGATCTAATATAAGTTCAACTTCTTCCGTAGATAACCCTGTTGCTTTAGCTAAACGGCTTACAGGTTTGCCCTCTTTGTGTCCTGTAATAATTATTTGACGTAGGAATTGGGGCGAATGGGCGAATTCATCCGCTTGAGCAAGAATTTTTTTAAGTTTCTTGGTTTTATTGTCAAGCAAGAGATCAAGCTGAGCCAGTTCAAGCTGTCTTTGCTCAAAAGTGGAAACAATTTCATTTTCAAGTTGGGCATTGAAATGAAGCTTGTTTATGAATTCTTCTTGTTTGGATTGCAGTTGATTTAGCAATGATTCAGATTTTTTGAGACGTAAAAAGAAGAAGATAATAGCAATGAGCAGAATTATCTCAGTAATTGAGAAGAATATGAGTAGAAAGATAGTCATTAGTAATCAGCTTTTTTGTAATCCGCAGTTGTTAGTACGATTAATCATATTTTAACGTTTATAATGTTACCAGACCATTGAGAGCCCTTAGGAGTTTCTTCTTCCGGTTCTGGATCAGGTTCTTTATTTTTTCTTTTTTGTGACCTAGCTTCCTGTCGAGTATTCTTTCCACCTTCATCTTGAATCGCACTAGACCCTTCGTCTTTATCTATTTTTTGTATTTGTTTTTGCGATTCTTTATTTTTTTCCTGTTCGGCTGGATTGATCATCAACATTTGCTGCAATTCCGACTTGCTGATTTCGGAATTGGAAATTTTTTGAACGTTCGCAAGTTGCGATATGATCAGAGGCATGTCCATAGGGCCGGGCATATAATTACCTCACAAGGTATTTTTCAAACAGAATTGTGTCGAACTGGCCTGCAACTAGATATTGGTTTATAACCATAAGCAGGTCTTTTTTTAATCTCTCCGCATTCTTCTTATCGGATAAAAACTGTAAATCTTTATTTTTAAGGTAGTAGTATACCGCGTCCCGTAGAATCAGAGTCTTTCGGCCATATTCACCGACAATTCGCTCATCAGTGGTTGTCATCGCAAATCTGGCTACTAGAAAACGGATGTGTCCTTTATCATCTTTCTGTTCAACCCAGAAAGGGTCCATTCTAAGTAACGTGACTCCCGGTTCTTCTGGAGGTGGAGGAGGCGCTTCTGTTACTTTAGGGATTTCTACTACTTTCTCTACAACCGGAGCTGGTTCTTCTGCGGGGGGGGGGGCACTGAAAAAAAATACTTTAACAAGAATTAGAGATAAGAGCAGAATTACGATGCCAATTCCGAGATAAATAAATTTTTTGGAACCAGAGCTTTTTTCTTTAGTTGTTTCTTCTTCCAGAGCTTCCAGTTCTTGTGGTTCTTCGTCTGGAAGATCGTCTTCGTCTTCATCTTCTAGAAAAGGAGCATCATCAAGATCCAGATCAACTTTTTGGGTTGCCTTGCTCGGGGTTTCTGGTGACTGAGTTTCCTCCTCGGAATCGTCAATATCATCTATAGCGAGGAAGATCATGCTTGCAACCCTTTGCTAAAGTCTTTGCGCTTAAGAATGATTTTTCTACCAGTTTCAATGAAAAAACAATTATTCAGCGGATACATAAATATATCCGCTGAATAAAAATTATAATTTTTCAAAAATTTTATTAATTTTTTGACCGAGAGTGTCAGGGGTAAAGGGTTTAACTATGTAGTTTGAAACCTTTGCCTGAACAGCTTCAATGATATTTTCCTGTTGTGCTTCAGCTGTAACCATAAGGAAGGGCAGGTCAGCAAATTCTTCGCTGGCTCTGACTTTACGTAAAAATTCAATTCCGGTCATCTGTGGCATATTCCAGTCAGAAACGATGAACTGAATGCTATCATCCTTATTCAGCATTTCCCATGCGGTTGTGCCGTCATCAGCTTCAACTATATTGGTAAAACCGATCTGACGAAGGATATTTTTAATAATGCGGCGCATGGTCGCGAAGTCATCCACAACTAGAACTTTCATAGAGTAATCAATGGCCATTTGTTTCTCCTTAGGGTTCCGTACTATATTTTTCCTGGAACATTTTTCTTAATTTTGTCAAGGCTTGGGAGTGAAGCTGAGAAACTCTGCCTTCCGTAATTTCCATTACTTCAGAAGTTTCTTTCATGTTCAGTTCCTCTCCGTAATATAAAGATAATACCAACTTTTCTCTTGGCGTCAAATTATCAATTAGATTTGCAACCTTGTCTACTGTTTCTTCAAAAACAGCTGACTGATAAGGCTCATTGTCAAACTGAGCATCATGACTGCTAGGAATATTATCATTAAATGCGTCAAGGCTTATGCAAAATTGAGTTTGTAGAGCTTCCAAGCCCTGCTGAACCTCTTTTGCCGAAAACCCTGTAGCTTCTTCAATTTGTTCACTAGTCGGTTTTTCACCGGTTTCGTGTTCAAGGTTTCTTATACTGCTTTCAATGGTTTTAACTTTTTGGCGAAGGCCGCGTGAAAACCAGTCCAATCGTCTGAGTTCATCAAGCATTGCCCCTTTTATGCGGCTTTCAGCATAAGTTTCAAACTTGATTTTAAGTTCAGGACGAAATTTTCCAAGTGATTCAACAAGTCCCATGCTTCCGGCACTGATGAGCTCACCAAGTTCCACGTTTTGTGGTAGCTTGGCTTTCATTCTGAGTGCAATGATACGGATCTTCGGAGAATAATGCCGTACTATTGCCTCACGATCAGAGGACGAAAAATCTTCCCAGTCAGTAGCCCCGGACTCAAGTTTAAGCCACGGACTGTTCTTGGAAGAGAAGCTTTTTCCAGAAGAACTTAATGTTTCCATCTAATTCAGAGGTTGATTTCCATGTTGTAATTTTTTTAGCAGCTTCCCCGATTTTTATGCATGCGGGGCTGGAAGGAGACAGCTTGCACAGAGGAGTCTGGTTAATGACAGCTTCACGCATTTTAGGGTCGCGGGGAATTACTCCCGTTAGTTCCAAAGAAACACCGCTTAAGAAGTGATCGCATGCCATATAGAGCTTTTTGAAAATATCTTTAGCTGTGACCATATCAGGAGCCATGTTTACCAAAATTTTAAACTTGTCAACTCCGTGGTTCAGTTTCATCACCTTAATAAGTGCGTAGGCATCGGTAAGAGATGTTGGTTCCGGTGTCAGCACCAGAAGTCGTTCCTGAACTGCGAGGTTGAAGTATAATACGTTTTCATTGATACCGGCTCCGGTGTCAACAATAAGATAGTCAATTTCTTCTTCCAAATGGTCCATTGCTTCCAGCAGATCAAGCTTTTGTCCTGTTGAAAGAGAAACCATATCACTGACTCCTGAAGAGGCAGGAAGGATATCAAAACCGAATTCTGTTTTATATAAAACGTCTCTGATGCTGGTTCCTTCGTGAAAAAGGTGGAACAGGTTGTACTTAGGAGCTATTCCGAGAAGTACATCCACATTTGCCAGTCCCAGATCGGCATCCAAGACTAAAACCTTCTTGCCCATGCGGCTGAGATGGCAGGCCAAGTTTACAGAAATATTTGTCTTGCCTACGCCTCCCTTACCGGAGGTGACCGAAAAGACCATGGGAAGATTAGAACTCATTTGCATCACCTGTTTATATTTAATCTTTACTGTTTACGTTGCTAGCGACATTTATGCAACGAGTATCACACCCAAAATCGTTCAAAAATAGCTGATTTATCAAAACTTACTGGTTAAATTGCTTTAGCGAATACAGCTTCATCCTTTTCTGGCAACTGGTGTTTGAAGATAAGTCTCCAGAAATCTTTTTCAACAGCACCTTTCAGGCTGTTTCTCAGTCCTGATCCGTATGAGAGCAAGGATACTGGCAGTCCACTTTCAAAAGAGGTGTTAACCAGTGCACCGTAAGAGCAGGATTCATCAAGTTTGGTCCAGATAAGACTTTTGAGTTTTGAAGATCTATATTTTTTTAAAAATGCTGTATATTGCGCTGAGGCAAAGTAAGGATTCATTACAAGATGGACAGCTATGTCGCATGCTCCGTTTAGTCCGCAGACTGCAAGCCAGCTTTCAAGTTCCGCATTTCCGGAAAGTCCGGGCAGGTCGATAAAGATTCTGTCAAACTTATGACTTTCGCCTATAAGTGTTGCAAAATCTTCTCTTGTTGCAAGGTCTTTAAATTCAAGTCCGGAAAGGTCTGCGTAATGGCGCAGTACTAGTCGTCCTTTGCCTTGTCCCTGATCCGCAGAAGCTACACAGATGCGTGCTCCGGGATTGTTTTTCTTTTCTTTAAGAGCAAGTCTTATGATTGTAGATGTCTTTCCTACTCCGTGCGGGCCAGCGAGTGCATGAAATTTTTGAGGCCAACGTCCTCCGTCAAAAGAGCAGACAGGGGCTATGTTTTCAAGGACAGGTAGAATTGCTTTTGACGGGTCCTGTCTAAGTTCGTGAAATAAACTCATGATGACCTTGCTTTCAACTCCTTCACGCTCAAGATATTCAAGAGCAAGGCGTTGGCGGGGGGCAAGGAGATTCAAGTTCATTTGCGGTTTTAAAAGAGCCATCATATGCCCTTTTATCTGATTCCATTCCTGATTCCATTCGGGGATATTATTCATGGCATCCCCGAGTACGTCGTCTCTGGTGGACCGTGTCTGGACAGGGGCTTCCTGACCTTCGACACCGACCATGATTTCGTGGATTTTGCGTCCACTTTCCTCAACTGACTTATTACTGAGGATTACAGCGCTGTCGCCGAATTCTGCTTTGATTTCGGCGAAGACTGTTGCAGTGCTGCTTCCTCTGAATGTTTTTACCCGCATATTACCAACCTTTTTAGAACTCTACAGTACCGGCAGACATGATTCTTACACTCGCAGGAATCTCAGCTTGTGATATTATAGGTATTGTAGGCAAGAACCGTACCATCAGTTGTGCCAAGTGACTTCGCATCTGAGGCGCACAGAGCAGGACGGGTTGACCGTCAGTATCCAGTACATTTTCAGCTGCGACGCTGACGGTTTGAATTAACTGCTGAGCTGCTCCCGGGTCAAGTGCAAGAAAGCCTCCATTTTCAGAAGATCGGATTGCCGCATTAAGTCGTGCTTCCACATTCGGGCCGAAGGTCAGAATAGGTAAGCTTCCATCGCTTGCAAGGTAAGGCTTAATAATTGTTCTGCTCATGTGTGAGCGAACATATTCAGTTAATTGACCAGGGTCTTGGATGGATGGACCGTAGTCAGCTAATGCTTCAACCACTGTCAGCATGTCTCGAATTGAAACATTTTCTTTGACGAGGTTTTGCAGAACCTTCTGCACAGTTCCAAGCTGTAAGATATTCGGAACCAGATCTTCAACGGCTTTAGGCGCACGCTTCGCAAGGTTGTCCAGCAGTTCCTGAGTTTCCTGTCGTCCGAGGAACTCTCCAAGATTGCGGCGGAATACCTCAGTAAGGTGTGTTGCTATGACAGTTGAAGGATCGACTACAGTATATCCAGCAAGCATTGCTTCTTCTTTCTGGCTGTCCGGAATCCAGATAGCAGGCAGATTAAAAGCAGGCTCGACAGTTTCGATACCCTTAATTCTATGTTTTGCATCACCCGGGTCCATGGCGAGCTGATGATCGATAAGGATTTCAGCAGAAGTGATGACGTTACCTTTAATAAGGACTCTGTATTCTCCGGGTTTGAGCTGAAGGTTGTCACGCAGGTGCAGTGACGGAACAATGACACCCATATCCAGAGCGAACTGTCGACGTATAGAGCGTATGCGGGAAAGAAGATTTCCGTTCTGCTCTTCGTCTACCAGCGGGATGAGGCCATATCCGACTTCCAGTTCCAATTGGTCCAGAGGCAACAGGGCTTGCACTTCTTCCGGGCTGTCCAGAGACGGAATATCTTTCTTCGATTTTTTATCTTTAGCTTCCTGCTTGTCCTTTGCTTCTTCGTCGTCGCGTCCGAGGGTGGAAACTGCGTAGACAATACCTGCAAGGAAAAGGAAAGGAATTGTAGGCATTCCGGGAACTATGCCGAAAATTACAAGTATGACGGATACAAGTTTAAGAGCGCGTGAGTGATAAGTAAGCTGGCCGAGAAATTCTTCGCCCATCTTGGCTTCAGCTGCGGCGCGTGAAACAATGATACCTGCGGAAGTTGAAATAATCAGTGAAGGGATTGTAGAAACAAGACCGTCCCCGATAGTCAGGAGTGTGTATGTTTGCGCTGCGTCAGCCCAATGCATACCTTTCTGCAGGACCCCGATCAGGATGCCGCCGATGATGTTGACGAAGGTAATCATCATACTGGCGTTAACATCTCCCTGTACGAACTTACCGGCACCGTCCATTGCTCCGTAAAAGTCAGCTTCTCTGCGGATCTGGGTTCTTTGATTTTGAGCTTCTTCTTCATCAATCAGGCCGGAATTGAGGTCGGCTTCAATTGACATCTGCTTACCCGGCATTGCATCCAGTGTGAACCTTGCGGCGACTTCAGCAATACGGGTTGTACCAGCTACGATAACTTTTTTGTTCAGGATGAAAAGAATGAGGAAGATAACAACCCCGACAATGTAGTTACCACCGACGACAAATTCACCGAAACTTTGAATAACGTTACCAGCTGCAGATGTTCCTTCATCTCCGTGCAAAAGAATTGCTCGGGTTGTCGCAACGTTTAGAGCCAGTCGCAAAAGAGTTGTGACCAGCAAAAGTGATGGAAAGATTGAAAATTCAAGAGGCGACTGCATAAACATGGATGTAATAAGAATAATTAATCCAAGGGAGATACTTACAGTCAGCATAAAGTCAATTATGAGTGTCGGGAGAGGAATCAGCATGACGAAAAGAATAATTACTACGCCTGCTGCGAGAAGAATATCGCCATGCTTGGCAAATCTTTCGTAATTGATATTTACTGCTTTTGACTTTGATGCGGCCATAATATTGACACCCCTTTCAGGTCTTGTAATTGAGGTAACGATAATCGAGGAAGAGGGGGGCTGAATCCTTTATTTACGCTTAAATCTATTAAGTTTAGCAAGGATAGCAGCTACAGCTTGATACAGTTCTTCCGGAATTACGTCACCGATCTCAACCTGTTTATACAAAGCCTGTGCCAAAGGTTTATTTTCGCGAATGGGAACGTTATTCTCACGGGCTACTTCTTTGATTCTTTCAGCTACTTTATTCATGCCTTTTGCCAGAACTTGCGGAGCAGGAGCTTGAAGAGTGTCATATCGTAATGCAATTGCGTAGTGAGTCGGGTTGGTAATAATTACATCAGCCTTAGGGACATCACTCATCATCCTTTGCTGCAGAATTGCCATCATTTTTTGTTTCATCTGCATTTTAACTTGAGGGTCACCTTCAGCCTGTTTTCGCTCATCTTTGACTTCGTCTTTGGTCATTTTGAGATTTTCCTGATAATCCCAGCGAGTGTACACAAGGTCGATGATAGCTATAACCATCATTGGCAGCATGGCGTAGCTGACCATTTTGTATCCCACTTCGAGCATGTATACAGCAAGTCTATGTGCATCTGAGTGAAAAAGTGGAATAAAGTTGGGCATTTCCTGTTGAATTACAATGTATGGCGCAATTCCAACGACTATAGCAAGTAAAAGGCTTTTAACCAATCGGACCAATGTTTTTACATCGAAAAGAAGTCGTTTGACTCCAGCCATGATGTTAAACATTTTGCTGAATTTGGGTTCGAACACTTTTGTGGTCCACAGGCTTCCTACCTGAAGTCGAACAGTCAGATATGCTACAAGTGCAATGAAAAGAAGTAAGGGGAGCAATATTATTGCCAGTTTATAGGAACACCATATGAATAGTGTGTATACTGAACTTTTATCTAACTCTAAATAAAATCCTTTGGTTAAAAACCATTGGAAAAGCTCATAAAATTGTTCGTAATAGAAGTCCATCAGGTATTTAAGTGCAAGAACTCCGGCCAGCAAGGTCATTGTTTTACCCATTTCCTGGCCTTTCGCAACACTGCCTTCATCTCTGGATTTGTCTACCCGCTTGGGAGTCGCTTTCTCGGTTTTACTTGGATCTTCCTGCATATCGACCTATTTTAGAGGGGGCATGTCCAGCGGACTGGCAGCTTTGATGATGTTTAGCATGTATGCAGGAAGTGTGTGCACAAACTCAGCTATAAAGATGGATAAGATACTGAAAACCATACTTAAGAAGAAAAATCCGACCATAATTTTTAGAGGAAAGCCAAGCATAAGCACATTCATTTGAGGAGCCATTTTGCTGATTAAAGCTAGAGCTAAGTCTACAACAAAGATTGACGCGATGATTGGTGAGGCCACTTTTACGGCTAAAACGAAAAGCTCCTTGGAAATGGTCATTATTTGGTGGACCAGTGTGTCATTGATAAAAATTTCACCCGGAGGAATATATTTGAAACTGTCGACTAGTCCTGAGATGAGATATAAATGTCCATTCATGCTGAGAAATACCAAAATAGAACACATATATAAAAAATGGGCGGTAACAGCTTCATTTACCCCCGTCATGGGGTCAAGAACGTTGACCATTGATAACCCCATATGCACGCCTATAAAGTTACCACCGGTTTGAATTGCGGAAAAAATGACATGAATAATAATTCCTAGGGTTAGCCCCAAGACTAATTCGCCCAAAATCATGAGGGCAATATTATATGGATTTGCCGGCATAAGGGATCCATCAAATGAAACCTGTGGCCATATGGCAATTGTCATAACTACGGCAAGTGCAGCTTTGACCATGTTCGGAATAGAATTTGCGCCAAAAAAAGGTAGCATAAACAGCACAATACTTACCCTGAAGAAGGTAAGATAGAAGCTCATAAGATCGCTAGGATTAAAGTTGAAAATATTCATGCTGTTCTCTTTTTGTCGTCTATTGCAAGAAAAGACCCATTATTAAAATCTTATTAACATCAAGCTTTGAATAGAGCAAAGGTTCTCAAGGTGTTACCAATACTCGTATGAATCGAATTTAAGCATGAAAAAGGCCCGTCAGGATAAATTCCTTACGGGCCTTTTAGTTGTAATAAAACTGAGTTTTAATTCAAAATGTAGCGCATCGGGCTGACCGGAACTCCGCCAAGCCTTACTTCATAATGAAGGTGAGGTCCTGTTGAGCGGCCTGTGTTACCGGCGTAGCCGATAAGTTCGCCGCGGGTTACGACCTGCCCCTTTTTAACTGTAGGACGCTTAAGATGTGCATATCTTGTTGAAAGGTTTGCGCCGTGGCTCATTTTGATCATGCGTCCATATCCACCTAGAACACCTACAAAGGCGATAGTTCCTTGTGCCGGTGCATATATAGGTGTGCCGGCGGGACAAGAGATATCAAGTCCTTTGTGATATTCTCTTTTGCCTGTAAAAGGAGAGCTTCTCCAGCCGAAGGGAGATGTTACCCATCCTTGGAGGGGCCAAATAGAAGGAGTTGAATCCAGTGCATCCTGTTTGGAACGCATGGAGTGAATTATTTCTTGTTGTCTTACTTCTTCCAGCTTTGCTTCAGTACTGAGTTGAGCAAGAAAGTCGTGCATTTTACGGACAAGAAGCTCTTGTCTGTAAAGCGGGAGATAATTTGTAGAAAAATCAGGTTCAGTAGATCCCCCTTTTGGGGCTACATTTTGAACATTTCCCTGATCCAGATTAATCATAACCCGTAATTTAGAGTCAAAATTTCTAACCCGGTCCAGATCCTGCGAAATATTCTGCATTTTTTGAGAAAGAGACAGCAATTGTGCTTTTTGTTCTTGAACAGCTTTTTCAGCGTGGGCCAGATTTATCTCTAAACCTGAATAATTTTCGTAATATTTCCAAAGTAATACATTGCCTCCAGCAAGTCCTGCTACAAGGGCAAAGATGAAGAAAAACGTCCATCCCCTGATTTGGAATTTGCGAGCATTGTCACATGGATTTTTAAATATAACTATATGGTATTTTTTGAATAGCATTGTTTCCGTAGGCCTGTTTCTATGAGGTTATAATTAGCTCTGAGTAGAAGGCACAATGATTTTGAAGAATTGTTATTGCTTTTTCATGTTTAAGTCAAGCTGCCAGCGTCTTAAAGCGTTGAAAGTGTTGTTTCTAGTGACTGGATTTTTTTGCCACTCTTCTTGAAGGCGATCATAAATATAGCTTCTTTTGGTGGCATCATTGGAAGGACAGTTGTTTTTCCAGATGGGCAATTCCCATTGGCGCGCAGCAGCTTTGATATACTTTTTCTCAAGCATGAGAGCTGGGCGGATCATTTGCAGTTTGCCTTTGAAAAAAGGCTCACTGGCGGAAAGTCCCTGAACTCTGCCGTTTTGATACATGTTCATATGAAAAGTGGTAACGAGATCGTCTGCTGTATGTCCGATAGCAAGATGTGTCAGGTTGTATTGACCGCAAAGTTCATAAAGTCTTTTGCGGCGAAGTTTGCTGCAAAAAAAACAGGCGGATTTGTTTCTGTTTTCCGGCCCGTGAGCTCTTGGGCCATAGTCAGTCAGTTCTATATGAGATGACAGCCCGTATTCTTCACACCATTTTGTGAGCGGTTTATGACTTTCCGGGTCAAATCCGGGATTAACGTGAAGTACCATTAGTTCAATATTCATTGGAATAATGGCCTGTCGGATGAGCATTGCTCTGATCAATACAAAACTGTCAACTCCACCGGATACGGCAATTCCGAGGCGAGCGCCTTCGTGAACCATCTCTGTCTTCTGCATGAGCATGCCGATGGTTGAGACAGTCTTTTTTTGCGCATAGCTCAATTTTCCCCATTTGCCCATTCTGAAACTCCGAATCAGTTTATTTGTTTACTTGAGAGGAAAAACTGATTTTATTTATTATTTAGTGTAGGTGTTTTTTTAAAAACATATTGATAGAAAGAAGTGGGCACTTTGCCTTAAAATTGATTGACATGCAAGTCTATTCCCTTTATATTAATAAATTGCTCCATTGATGAAAAACGTCGTGAGTCTATTAATCCCAAGGTGCTGTTTGTGCTGAAAAGGTTCTTAATTTTTCTGGCTCTGGTTGCCATTATCTGTGGAGCCTTCTATTTAAGTTCGCCTGAAATGCCGATGCTGCTGTCCGAACCGGTTTGGCCGGTTGTAAAGTCTCAGCAGGTTGACAGGGTCGATGTCTGTCGGCGTGGGAAAGATTGTTTTTCACTGGTGCGCAAAGTTGACGGCTGGAATGTCGTTCAGCAAGGGTGGTTGACAGCTCCCTTTGCAGAGACTGCGAAGGTCAGTGCACTTTTAGATGTTTTGTCGCAAGGACAAGCTTTAAGGTACATCGGGCACATAACCGAAGAAGATGGGCAGCAATACGGATTGCTTGCTCCTAAAATCCGCATAGCAACGGGTGGCGGGCAGGCTCTTAGTCTTACTCTCGGTGAAGAAGCTCCATCCGGTGAAGGTTTTTTTGCTTTGAATTCTCAGGATCAAGATGAACTCTTTATATTGAGTAATGATTTTGTTCGTCAGTGTGATTTTCCTGCAGGTTATTATTTTAATCTGCAATTACTGTCAGGTAGCTCTGATAATATTTCTTCTATTTCTCTTGGACATGGTGGAGCTTTTTTATGGACACTTGTTCGTCAGAAAGACCAGTTCGCCTTTTCTTTCCCTGCTTCTTTGGCTGGAAAAACAGCTAGTTCTGGAGAAATAGATTTGTTTTTGCATTCTTTGATGGAAACCCCGGCAAAAGGTCTTGTGCCTGAAGCTTCAGATCTTCCTGGTATTACGGTCTGTAGTGTTGAGGTTCTCTTTAATGATAAGAGTCTAAAAAAACTTGAAGTTTTTGAGGTGGAAGGCGGTAAGGATTATTACTTAGCAAATTCCACTGTTCAAAATGGTTTTTTTGTTCTTAGTAAAGAACATGTAGATCAGTTGAATAAAACAGCATTCGGTATGCGTAAGCGTTCCGTTCTTTCTTTAGAAATCGGAAAGGTCGGTTCTATACGTGTTTTGCAGGGTAATCAGACTTTTGTCGGAATTAAATCTGATAAAAACTGGGAGAGCTTTGAAGACAGAAAACCGTTGCTGGGTATTGACATGTCCTTATGGCGACTTAATGAATTAAAATTCGAGGCGGAACCGATTAGTGAGCTTTCAAGTTCTGCTGTAAAAGTAATGGAACTTGAACTCATGAATGTGGATGGCAGCAGGATCGATAAAGTTTTATTTTTTTCCGACCCTGAACTTCCATCCGAGCGGTGCTGGCTTTCACTTGGTGACGGCAGCGGATATTATCATGTATCCAACAAGTTGCTCGAAGATTTGCAAGGTCAGATTCCTCTCAGAAAATAGTCGTAAAGAGATTTTCTCTTTCGGCAAAACCATCGTTTTGGAGATAATATGGCAAGGATTACAATTGAAGATTGTCTGGCTGAGGTCGGTAACAGATTCCTGATTGTCCAGATGGCCATTAAAAGAGTTAAGCAGTATCGTGAAGGATACCCGCCTCTTGTTGAATCCAAGAACAAAGAAATTGTAACAGCCTTGAGGGAAATTGCCGCCGGTAAAGTTATCCCTGAAGATTATCACACATTTTCTGGAGCAAACCCGGATAGTGAATAAACATGTCTAAACGCGATTATTATGAAATTCTACAAGTCTCCAAGGACTCTCCGGAAGGTGAAATAAAAAGAGCTTATCGCAAGATGGCTTTTGAATATCATCCTGACCGTAATCCTGGAGATGATGAAGCTGAATCAAAGTTTAAAGAAGCAGCTGAAGCATATGAAATCCTCCGTGATCCCGAAAAAAGAAGTCGTTATGACCGATTCGGGCACGAAGGAATGAACGGTGGATTTAATGGGTTTAAATCTTCCGACGATATCTTTGGTGCATTCGGAGATATTTTCGGGGATATTTTCGGATTCAGTCAGGGACGCGGCGGAAAACGCATGCAGGCTGGATCAGATCTTAGGTACAATCTTACAGTTTCTTTCCGCGATGCGGCTAAGGGGACTGAGGTTGAACTGAATCTTCCTATTACTGATACTTGTGAGGAGTGTAACGGAAGCGGTTCTGCTCCCGGAACATCTCCCGAAACATGTTCTCATTGCGGTGGCAGGGGTACAGTTGTACAGAATCAGGGATTTTTCCAGATTTCTGTACCATGTCCTTCGTGTAACGGACGAGGTCAGGTTATCACCGATCCTTGTTCCGCTTGCCGTGGTGCTGGTTATGTTCGTAAAGATAAGAGCCTTAATGTTCGTATTCCTGCCGGTGTAGATAACGGATCAAGACTTCGTTTACGCGGTGAAGGTGAAGCCGGAATGAACGGTGGGCCTCACGGTGACTTGTACGTTGTTATCACCGTACAGCCTGATAAGGTTTTCAGACGCCAGGGACAGGACTTGGTTCTGACCACTGAGATCTCTTTTGTTCAGGCTGCACTTGGTTACAAAATGAGTGTTCAGACTCTTGATGAGCCGATTGATATGGATATTCCCAAGGGAACACAAAGCGGTGAAGTTTTTCAGCTTAGAGGTTTAGGTCTGCCTTATCTAGGCAGTTCACATAAAGGTGATCTGCTGGTTGAAGTTAAGGTTGTAACTCCTATAAATCTCAGTCGTAAGCAGGAAGAGCTTCTTGAGCAGTTCGCGGCTCTAGAGGAAGATAAACCCATGAAAAAAGTTAAAAAACTTTTTAAAAAAGCTAAAGACAAGGTGATGGGTGATTAAAAAATGAGTGAATTCTCCCACTTAGACGCTGATGGGAATGCCGTAATGGTAGACGTGTCAGCTAAAAAAGATACTATTCGTACAGCTATAGCTAAAGGAAAAGTTCTTCTCAACCGGGAAACTTTTGAATTGTTACAGAAAAAAGCTCTCCCTAAGGGAGATGTTCTGAATACAGCTAAAATTGCCGGGATAATGGGAGCAAAAGAAACTCATAGGTTAATCCCTTTATGTCATCCTTTGGCAATCAGTTATGTTGACGTCCGCTTTAATATTGATGAGAAAAATTATATTGTTGAGATTGAAGCTGAAGCTCGCACAACCGGTAAGACCGGAATCGAAATGGAAGCGTTGATAGCTGTTCAAATTGCAGCCGCAACTATTTATGATATGTGTAAAGCTGTTCAGAAGGATGTTGTTATTACAGATTGTCGTCTTGTTTATAAAGAAGGTGGTAAGTCCGGTATTTTTAAAGCCGTTTAATTTACCTTCGTTGAATATACAATAAAAAGCCCGTCTTGAGTAATCAAGACGGGCTTTTTTTATTTGCGTAATATTTTATCAAAGTATGCGATGGTCGGTTTAAGTCCTTCTTCCAGTGGAGTGGAAGGGGTCCAGTCGATTGTTTTTTGTGCAAGGCTTATGTCTGGACTTCGTTGGCAGGGATCATTTTCCGGTAGTGGTTTGAATTCAATTTTAGATGATGACCCAGTCATATCTATTATTATTTCGGCAAGCTGACGGATTGTGAATTCGCGTGGATTGCCTAGATTTACAGGGCCGGTGAAAGAGTCGTCAGTATTCATGATCTTGATAAATGCGTCGATTAGATCGTCTATGTAGCAGAATGATCTCGTTTGTGACCCGTCCCCATAGAGTGTGATGGGATTATTTTTCAGCGCTTGTACAATAAAATTTGAAACTACTCGACCGTCATTTACAGCCATACGTGGACCGTATGTATTGAATATTCTGGCAACTTTAATGCGTAAATTATGTTGTCTGTGATAATCAAAAAAAAGTGTTTCAGCGCATCTTTTACCTTCATCATAACAGGCTCTAGGGCCGATGGGATTAACATTGCCCCAATAGTCTTCACGTTGCGGATGACAGGCCGGGTCTCCGTATACTTCAGAAGTTGATGCTTGAAATATTTTTGCTTTAACTCTTTTTGCCAGTCCGAGTACGTTGATTGCTCCATGGACTGATGTTTTTGTCGTTTGAACCGGGTCAAACTGATAGTGAATCGGCGATGCGGGGCAGGCTAGGTTAAAGATATTATCTGTTTCCAGATAAAGCGGAAAGGTTATGTCATGGCGCATCATTTCGAAGTACGGGCTATCCATCATTTTTATGATGTTTGCTTTTTGTCCGGTGTAGAAATTATCCACACATAAAACTTCGTGTCCTTGTTCAAGCAACTTTTCGCAGAGTCTTGATCCAAGGAATCCGGCTCCGCCTGTAACCGTATAGTGCTGCATTTTGCTCATTATTTCTCCGGAAACTATGCATAAAATTTATTTGTTTATTAATTACTTGGAAAGTCCTGATAAAACAAGCAACAAAAACATAATCTTAATTTGCTAAAAAACTTTATTCTGGGGTTTTAACTTTTTTAGAAATGTATTAAACGGACGTTATGGATAATCCTTTAAAAATACTCCTTGTTGATGATAATGTCGTCAATCTTATGTTACTCGATAGATTATTGCGTAACGAAGGTGCTGAGATATTCAAGGCAGTAAACGGTGAAGAGACGGTTGTACTTTGTGAAGAGCATGATTTTGCTCTCATACTTCTTGATGTTCAAATGCCCGGCATGGACGGTTATGATACCGCAAAAGCCATAAGGAGAATCGACTCATGTCGGTTAGTTCCGATAATATTTTTGACAGCTATATATAAAGATCCTGCGTATGCCCGTATGGGATACGAGGCCGGAGCTGTAGATTTTCTTACCCAGCCGATCGACCCTCCGACGTTGCGCAGTAAGGTTGGAATTTTTCTTCAATTAAAGAGGCAGAAGGATTTGCTTGAACGAGAGATTGCTCAGCGGATTAAAACTGAGAAAGCTTTACGCGTTGCAAAAGAAAAGTATCGTAATATTTTTGTTCGGGCGGTTGAGGGTATTTTCAGGTCAACTCTTGACGGCGAGTTTGTAGAGGTTAACCCTGCTCTTGCCCGGATTTTAGGATTTGATTCTCCTGAAGAAGCGTTAACTAAAGGTTGCGGATATGAGAGGTTTGCAGAACCGGAAGAAAGATTCCGTTACATTGAATTTCTTAAGCGCGATAAATATTTAAATGATTATGAAATCCAGATAAAACGCAAGGACGGAACGCTTGTCTGGATTTCAGAAAGTTCAAGTCTTTTTGAAGAGGATGGAGAGTTTTATATTGAAGGAGTTGTTGAAGATGTTACTCAGCGAAAGATATGCGAGTTGGATCTTCAGCAAAAGGCTACTCTGGATGCACTTACCGGAGTTCCTAACCGGTATTTATTTTTTGACAGGTTGGAAAGTTCAATTGCCAGCGCTCGAAGATATGGTGAAAAACTTGCATTGCTCTTTATTGATTTAGATAATTTTAAGTCTGTTAATGACCGGTTCGGGCATCATGCCGGAGATGTTTTGCTCTTGAACGTTGCTACCCGTCTTAAGTCAAGACTTAGAGCTTCTGATACTCTTGCCAGATTGGGGGGAGACGAGTTTTGTGTTTTGCTTGAAAGACCTTCCGGTAGAGATGATGTTCAAAAGGTTGCAGAGGATCTTGTGTCATGTCTTACAGATTCTTTCGATATAGACGGGATGGTTTGTAACGTAGGGGCCTCGGTAGGTATAAGTCTTTTTCCTGATGATGCTGCAATTGCTGAAGAGTTAGTACAAAAAGCTGATTCTGCAATGTACAAGGTTAAAGAGGGATCTTTTAAACGGTATTGTTTTTTTAGCAGGGATGAATGTTGTGATAATATTGAATAGTTTTATAGCGGATTGTTAGCCGTAGGTCGGGATAGTCTTGTTTTTGTTTTTGAGCTCTCACAGCATGCTGCGAGAGCTTTTTTTTGCTTTTCCTATAGATAAAATTGATAACATTGTTTTGAGAGACTTAGGCTTAAACATTATTGTGTGAAAAAATGATTTTGAAGATTTAGCCTAACACTTGGGAAAAAATAGAGGAAATTTCAAGTTGAATAACCTCCTAAATAGCTAGGTAATTGTCGAGGTGTAAAGTTATGCAGTGAATTTTTATTGCGCTTTTTTTTGGGCCCTAATTATTGTTTTTAACAGTCTGTTTTTATAGTATAAAAGTTTGTTACTTTTTTAACAAGACTTACCTGTTTAGAGAGGTTTTCAGAGGTTGTAGTCATAACGCCTTGACACTCTGAGTGGCTGGTGAGATAAACTTTAAGAAAAATAGCCCGTTTAGGTTGTTTTTATTGATTCTTTTTTTTGTGTAGCTGGTTGCGCGTAGTATTTATTTTTGTTATTTGCTCTTCCTGTGTTACTAAATACTAAAAAGTAAGCGAGGGTGAAAAATGGTATTTACTTGGCTTCAGTTAGCCATTTTTCTTTTCCTGTTGGGCGGATTGCTTTTTGCCGGGGGGCCGTTGATTCTTTCTTGGATCATTGCTCCGCGTGCTAAAGGCGGCGACATTGGAATGTCTTACGAGTGCGGTATGAAACCGCATGGTCGGGCATGGAATCAGTTCGGAATAAGCTATTACGTCTACGCTTTGCTTTTTTTGGCATTTGACGTTGATGTGCTGTACCTTTTTCCTGTTGCTGTTTGGTATCCGCATGCCGAAGGAATGATGTCATTTTATAAAGTGGCGATTTTTATGGGCGTTTTGGCTCTTGCAATAATCTATTTCTGGAGAAAAGGGGTATTCACATGGCCGAGAAAGATATCCTGACATCCGGCGGGCACCATATAGAAGATGGTCTCGTCCGGCTTCAACTTGCAGAGGATGCAATGGATATATGCAGGTCCATGTCCCTCTGGCCCATGACATTCGGACTGGCATGCTGTGCTATCGAGATGATGGCTTGCGGTATGGCCCGGTTCGATATGGCCCGTTTCGGAGCTGAGGTATTTCGTCCTTCAGCGCGGCAGGCCGATTTAATGATTGTAGCGGGAACAGTTACAAAAAAAATGGCTCCTGCGGTTGTTAGGTTGTATGAGCAGATGCCTGCTCCTAAATGGGTTATGGCTCTTGGAAATTGTGCGATATCAGGTGGTCCTTTTAAATTTAAAAATCAGTACGGCATAATTGAAGGTGTTGATAAACTGATTCCTGTTGATGTTTTCGTGCCGGGGTGCCCACCTCGTCCGGAAGCTTTGCTCGAGGGATTATTCGAAATTCAGAAAAAGGTATCTGGCAAACGTTGGTGGCCTGTTGCTGAAGCTCTTGAAAAGGAGAATGCCTAATGTCGGTGAGCGAGAAATTATTGGAATCTGTTACTCCTTTGATGGTCTACAAGTGTTCTTTTGAAAAAACCGGAATTAATTATAATGTATTTTTGTCTACAGATGATATTTCCACCGCAGCTAAAGAGATGCTCCGGAAAGAATATTACCTTGAAGACATTGATGCACTTGATGTCTCCGAAGGTTTTTTAATTACCTATCATTATGCGCGTTTCGATTCACCTGAGCGAGTGGCTCACCGGGTAATGCTTACTCATGATGAGCCAGTGGTTCCAACCATTTCAGATGTGTATCAGGGCGCTAACTGGCATGAACGTGAATGTGCCGACTTTCACGGTATAAACTTCAGTGGTCACCCCAATTTGATTCCTCTTCTCCTTGATCCCGATACTCCGCAAGGTGTCCTGCTTAAGGATGTTAAGTCCCGCATGCCTTTGCGGGATTTGATTAATCCGGGGGAGTCCATTTTTACTACTGAGGGTTTTACGCTGTTTGATGAGGTTCAGGCCGAACCCGAAGAACCGAAATAGGAAGCACAGATATGAATGCATTTCCTGAAGGCGATTTTTATACCAATCATTTCGAGAAAGGGGCCAACGAGAACACCATGATATTGAACATGGGTCCTCAGCATCCTTCCACCCACGGAGTTCTGCGGGTGATTCTCGAACTTGATGGTGAATATATTGTCCGCGCTGAGCCGGTCCTTGGCTATCTGCACCGTATGCACGAGAAAATGGCAGAGGTAAAAACATGGGTTCAGTATATGCCCAATATGGGCAGAGTTGATTACCTGCACCCTCTTGCCTGGAACCATGCGTATGTCGGAGCAGTTGAAAAACTGGCCGGAATCGAAGTTCCAGAGCGCGCTGAATTTATCAGAGTAATTACCACCGAGCTTAACAGAATTTCTTCACATCTGCTCTGGTGGGGAGCTTATCTTCTCGATCTCGGAGCTTTTACTCCGATTATGTATGCTTTTGATGATCGTGAAAGAATTATGGACATGATGCAGAAACCGACCGGATCAAGACTGACTTACAGTTCTTTCCGTATCGGTGGAGTTGTACATGATCTTGATGACGGGTTTCTCAAAGAGTGTGCTGAGTTAGTACCTTACCTGCGCAGCCGTCTACCTATCTATAAAGATCTTGTTACTGACAACATTATTCTTCGTAAGAGACTCGAAGAAGTCGGGACCATGGATAAGGATATGTGTCTACGTTACGGGGCTACGGGACCGCTGATTCGCGGAGCCGGAGTTAAGCACGATACCCGTAAGGCTGAACCGTATTCCGTGTATGATCGTTTTGATTGGGATATTCCGGTTTACAAAGAAGCTGATTCGATGGCTCGTTATATGGTTCGCATGGATGAAATTGAGCAGAGTCTGCGTATAGTTGAGCAGGCGGTGGCAATGATTCCGGAAGGCGAACATCTCATCAAAAAATCTCCGAAGCCGGCTTGGAAAGCTCCTGCCGGGGAAGCTTATTTTGCATCGGAAGGAGCCAGAGGTAAGGTCGGAGTTCATATTGTAAGTAACGGTAGTAAAACTCCTTACAGGGTTAAGCTTCGTGCTCCAGGTTTTTCAAATTTAAATCTTTTCGCTGAATGTGCGAAGGGAACGATGCTGGCTGATGCTGTTGCCATTCTTGGTAGTCTGGACATGGTAATCCCTGAAATCGACAGGTAGAGCGAGGAAATATCGATATGTCTCAAATACCCGTTGAACTGGTAAAATTACTGATTGCTCTTGTGGCGATTGCTGCTTTCGTAGGGCTGAACGGACTTGTTCTGGTTTACCTTGAACGAAAGGTGGCAGGACACATTCAGCGTAGGCCCGGACCTTTTGAAGTCGGCCCGCATGGACTTTTACAGCCTCTTGCGGATGCCGTGAAGTTGATTGGTAAACAGCTTTTCACTCCTAAAAATGCAGATGGATTCCTTTTTTGGCTGGCTCCGATTATTTCGTTTTTGCCAGCACTCTTACTTTTTGTCCCAATTCCTTTCGGTCCGGTTGCTACCGGAATGGAAATGAATCTGGGCTTGCTTTTGATTCTTGCATTTTCTGGCCTTAATGTTTTGGCTCTCTGTCTGGCAGGGTGGGGGTCTAACAATAAATATGGAGTTCTCGGGGCAGCGAGAGCAGTCGCTCAGTCGGTTGCTTATGAAATTCCGTTGTTATTGGCTGTTCTGGCAATAGCTTTCCAAACCGGAAGTTTGAATTTGTCAGAAATTGTACAGGGGCAGGGCGGCTGGCCGTGGCAGTGGAATGCAATGGTGCAGCCTTTAGCATTTATTATTTATTTTGTAAGTGCTCTCGGAGAGACAAACCGCGCTCCATTTGACCTTCCTGAAGCGGAAAGTGAACTGACAGCAGGTTTCCATACTGAGTATTCAGGCATGGGATTCGGACTGTTTTTCCTCGCTGAATATGCCAACATGATTGTTGTCTGTTCGGTTGCGGTAGCTCTTTTCCTCGGTGGATGGCACGGGCCTTTCTTTGACGGAAGCTGGTGGTTCCTTGCAAAAGTATATGTTCTCCTCCTGATAATGATCTGGCTGCGCTGGACTTTCCCCAGAGTTCGCTTTGATCAGCTTTTAAATATCAACTGGAAGTGGCTCATGCCTCTTGCATTGCTCAATTTGCTGATAACTGCCTTTGTAACCAAGCTTTCTTGAATCAGGTGGTGATATAATGACCGCAATTAAAAAGATATGGGAAAACGTCTCCGGACTTTGGAGTCTTATTGTTGGACTCAGGATTACGGGGAAGAATTTTATGGATAAGCAGATTACACTGCACTATCCGCGTGAAACAGTCAGTAAATCGCAGCTTGAAGGTTTTAGAGGACCGTTGGAACTGGTGGGTAAACCAAAAGATCCCGGTTCTCCTAAGTGTATCGCATGTATGATGTGTGTGTCAGCTTGCCCTAGTAATTGTCTAACAGTTGTTAAGGCTAAAGCTCCGGTGCTCACCGAAGAAGAACTTCAGGCTATGAAGGACGCCGAGGCTCGCGGAGAAAAAGTAACGAAGCCAAAGGCTCCTAAAGAACCGATTAAATTTATTTATGACTTTACGCTCTGTTCACTTTGTGGATCGTGCGTTGAAAACTGCGCGGTTAATTCTTTGAGATATTCCAGCAATGTGTATCTCGCTTCCACTGATCGCAATGATTTCAAGATGGATCTTCTGGCTCGTCTCGCCACGCAAGCACAGGCAAAGACGCCTCCTACGGAACCTGAAAATTCAACGAGGGAAGATTGATTATGGAACTGTTGGCTAAAATCGCTTTCGTTGTGTACACGCTGCTGGTTCTCGGCGGAGGGTGTCTTGCTGTCGGGGCGCACAGTCTGGTTCGGGCTATGGTCGGGCTTATTACTTCTCTGCTCGGTGTAGCGGGAATGTATCTGTTGATGGCCGCTCCGTTTATGGCTTTCATGCAGATACTTATCTATGTGGGGGCTGTCTGTGTACTAATCTTTTTTGCCATCATGCTTAGCAAGGCTGATGAACACGGGGTTGAATCTGGCTCTCGCAGACCCGGAAAAGCTTTGCTTTCTGCACTGGCATTTATTTCACCGGCTTTCGTAATCGGCTGGGTTGTCGTTAATTATCAACCGGAAAGTATTAACCTTCCGGTAGAAGTTCCTCTTGCTGTATTAGGTAAAGGTCTGCTTGATAATTACTCACTTGCCTTCGAACTTATTTCAGTGGTTCTGCTGGCGGCAATGGCCGGAGCGGTGCTGCTTGCTTTTGAAAAAAAAGGGAGGGCAGCTGAATGAGTCCGCTCATGATGTATCAGCTTGTAGCTCTTGGACTGCTGGCAATAGGCCTCTATGGAATTGTCTGGCGCAAGAGTTTGGTAGGGATGCTGATTTCAGTGGAATTGATGCTCAACGGAGCAGGTCTTTCCATTGTAGCAGCATCGCAATTGACCGCAGCCGATAGTGCGACAGGGCAGATAGCTACTCTTTTTGTCATGGGACTGGCTGCTGCTGAGGCTACATTAGTGCTCGCAATTATTGTGGTCGTTGCAAAACGATTCAAAAGTACTGAAACAGATGTTGTTTCAAGGCTGAAGGGTTGATCATATGACAGTTAGCAATGAATTCATCAACAGTACTCGTATGCTCATTCCGCTGGCAATTACCATGGTTGCTCCGATCCTGATCTGGCTGTTTCGTGAAAATGAAAACAGACGGGAAGCAGTTTCAGTTTGGGCCGGAGTCTTAGCATTTATTTCCGTTTTATCCATGGTTCCGGCAGTTCTTGAAGGGACAATAAGAGAATATACACTCTTCACCATTATGCCTGGCATAAATGTTTCTTTCGCAGCTGACGGACTGGCATTTGTCTTTGCTCTGGTAGCTTCACTTCTGTGGATATTCGCTACCAGTTATAACATCGGTTACATGCGAACTCTTAATGAACACGCACAGACCAGATATTACTTCTGTTTTGCCGTTGCGATTTTCGGAGCGCTCGGTGTTGCCTTTTCCGCTAATATTTTCACATTGTACCTTTTCTATGAAGTCATTTCAGTATTCACTTACCCTCTTGTAGCTCATCATCAGGATGATACTTCTTTCAACGGGGCAAGAAAGTACATGATCTACCTCATGGGTACATCAAAACTGTTTTTCCTTCCGGCAATGGTTCTTACCTATGTGCTGGCGGGAACTCTTGATTTCAATATCGGGAACATTCAGCAGGGGATCTTTCCTGCGGATGCAAACCCGACTCTCGTAACAATTACTTATGTTCTTTATATTGCCGGTCTTGCAAAGGCAGCCCTGATGCCGCTGCATAACTGGTTACCCTCGGCGATGGTTGCTCCGACTCCCGTATCAGCTCTGTTGCATGCAGTGGCAGTTGTTAAGGCCGGTGTTTTCTCGGTTTCACGCGTAATCCTTTCAGGGTTCGGTGTGGATCTTATGGACAAGCTGGGACTTGGGATGCCTACCGCATATCTTGCCGCGTTCACCATTATTACCGCTTCACTTATTGCACTAACTAAAGATGATATTAAGGCACGATTGGCATATTCAACAGTCAGTCAGCTTTCATACATTATTATCGGTGTTTCAATGCTGACGCCGGAAGCTGTTCAGGGTGGGTTGATGCATATTGCCCATCATGCCTTTTCAAAGATCACATTGTTCTTTGGAGCAGGGGCAATTTTTGTGGCAACAAATCTTAGGCTGATCAGCAAAATGGATGGACTTGGGCGACGAATGCCGTGGACTTTCGGGGCATTTGCCATTGCGTCATTATCTATGATCGGGGTTCCACCCGTCTGTGGTTTTGCAACTAAATGGTATCTGGTCAAAGGGGCTGTAACTATTGGCGAATGGGGACTTTTAATTGCACTTTTAGCAAGTACTCTTTTGAATGCCGGATATTTCGCTCCTATTATATATAGAGCGTTTTTCAAAGCTCCGGCCGCGGGTGCGAATATTGAGCAGTATAATGAAGCTCCGCTCACGATGGTTATTCCGCTATTTACTACGGCATTGATTTCCGTCTGGCTGGGCCTTTATCCCCAGACGTTTTTACAGTTTATTAACGTCTTCGGAAAATTTTAAGGAGCGTTAGGCATGAATAGCAGTTTAGGAAACTGGTTTGAAACCCAGCGCACAAAGAATCTCACAACATGGAAATGGGCATTTATTGTTTTCCTTGTTGTATTAGTGGTATTGAACGTCTTCATTCATCCACACCATCCTGAGTATGTTTATGATAAATATACTGGATTCTGGGCATTATTCGCTCTTGTAGTCTCAGTGGGAATGGTTTTTATGATGAAGGTTATTGTACAACCTTTCCTTGTGGGACCGGAGGAAGATGATGGAAATTAACGGATTTCTTCATCCGGCTGTCGCCTTTATAGCTCTGGCTATGGCGTTGCCGTTTTTCAGGGGACAACACTGGAAATGGCTGCTTCTTGTCCCGCCCATTATTGCTATTGCGGTTGTATTCACCGCAACAATGGGTAGTTTCGGGGTTATTCCTTATCTTGGAAACACCCTTATTCTGGGCAGAGTAGATAAGCTTTCCCTGGTGTTTGCGAATGTTTTTGCCATCCAATCTTTGATAGGTATGATTTATGCCTTTCATCTGAAAGATAAAGCGCATCATGCGTCAGCGGCATTATATGTCGCGGGAGCATTCGGTTGTGTATTTGCCGGAGATTATCTGACTCTCTTTATCTTCTGGGAGCTGATGGCTGTAGCCTCGACATTCCTTATCTGGCTGCATCGCACTAAAACTTCAAGCGCAGCCGGTTACAGATATTTTCTGTTCCATATGCTTGGCGGGCTGTTCCTGCTTGGCGGATTGCTGCTTAGATATCATGAAATCGGTACATTTGCGTTTTTACCTGTCGATCCATCGGCAGTTCAGTATTACGACTGGCTGATTCTAATAGGATTTTGTGTAAATGCCGCAGTTGTTCCTCTGCATGCGTGGCTGCCGGATGCTTATCCTGAAGCTACCATCCCGGGCGCGGTTTTCATGTGTGCGTTTACAACAAAAACAGCAGTTTATGTACTGGCAAGAGGGTTCTCCGGTGTATATGTACTCGCGATTGCCGGAACATTTATGGCGGTTTACGGAGTGCTTTACGCGTCTATGGAAAACAATGCGCGCAGGATTTTATCCTACCACATTGTCTCTCAGGTCGGGTACATGGTGGCCGGTATCGGAATCGGTACTGCATTGTGTTTGAACGGAGCTATCGCTCATGCTTACGCACATATCCTTTATAAAGGGCTGCTTTTCATGAGTGTCGGAACAATCCTCTTCGCAGTGGGAACGGCAGATCTTGATAAGCTCGGCGGTCTGGTCGGTAAGCTTCCTTGGCTGGTCATACTCTATATGGTCGGGGCGGTTTCCATTTCGGGAATGCCGTTCTTCAATGGTTTTATCAGTAAAACCATGACCATAACAGGTGCGGCTGAGTCTCATAATACATTAATTGCGATAGGGCTTGAAATTGCCGCGGTCGGTACGTTCCTTTCGGTGGGTATTAAGTTGCCGTATTTTGCTTTCTTCCATAAGCCGGCAAAGACAGAACTTAAGCTTAATCCAATTCCTAAGAATATGTACGTAGCCATGGCAATTGCAGCGACACTTTGTTTCGCACAGGGTGTTTATCCGCAGATGCTTTATTCACTGCTTCCATTCCCTGTGGAATATACTCCTTACACTCCATGGCATTTGTTGCAGTCAGCAATGCTGCTTGCATTCACAGGCGCAGGATTCTGGATCATGAGAAAGGTTATTGTTCCTCATCATGGCAGAAATCTGGATTTCGATAAGCTTTACAGGTGGATCGGAAATACCGGAATTAAGGTTGTGTGTCGTCCTGTCGCATGGGTGGATTCAGTCTGGACCACTGTTTACAGAGTGATCGGACTTAGAGCTCTTATGGACTTCGCAGACGGATCATCATGGTTCGACCGCAAAGGGATAGATACGGTTGTGGATGGAACTGCTTATACGGTAAGAAATATCGGCAGGACCGGTGCTAAGATACAAACCGGACGAATACAGGATTACCTTGGTATGGCTGTATTTTTCGCGCTGTGTATCTACGGACTTGTCTGGTACTTTGGATAAATTGGAGAGATCTAAATGCAAGAAGTAGCTTATCCGGTTCTGACCAGCCTCGTATTCTTCCCGCTTTTGGCGGCCTTCGGACTGTTTTTCTTCCGGGGAGATTCCGCAGTACGGATTTATACGCTGATTGTGTCAGTCATAGAACTCATGCTTTCTTTCCCTCTTTTCACTAACTTTAAATTAGGCTCGGCAGAGTTTCAGTTTGTGGAAAGAATACAGTGGGTGAAGCAATGGGATATTGAATATTATCTTGGAACGGACGGCATCAGTTTTCTTATGGTTATACTGACTATCGCTGTTCTTCCCTTATGTGTGCTCTGTTCGTGGAGCTATATACAAACAAGGGTTAAAGAATTTCACTTCTGTCTGCTGTTTATGACAGCGGCTTGTGTGGGAGTCTTTACCTCTCTTGATCTGGTTTTATTCTATGTGTTCTGGGAAGCGATGCTGATACCTATGTATCTGCTCATCGCTGTATGGGGCGGACCGGAGAAGAAATATGCTTCTCTCAAGTTCTTCCTTTACACACTTGCAGGTAGTGCTCTGCTTCTGGTTGCGATTGTTGCATTCAGAGTCGTGGGCGGAACATTTGCAATACCCGAACTGATGGAAAAAACATTCTCATTCGGTTTCCAGTTCTGGGCTTTTCTGGCTCTTGCCTTGGCATTCGCAATCAAGGTTCCCATGTTTCCTTTTCATACATGGTTACCCGCTGCGCACGTTCAGGCTCCGACAGCGGGTTCAGTTATTCTGGCGTCAGTTCTGCTTAAAATGGGAACTTACGGTTTCTTGAGATTCAATCTGCCGCTAACTCCGGCAGCGAGTGAATATTTTGCTCCTATGATGATCGCGTTTTCCATAGCTTCAATAATCTATGGCGGAGCGGTCGCACTGGGACAAAATGACATTAAAAAAGTTATTGCTTACTCTTCTGTGAGTCATATGGGTTTTGTCACTCTGGGTATTTTCCTTTTCAACCTTCGCGGGCTTGAAGGGGCACTTTTCCAGATGCTTAACCATGGTATCGTAACCGGTGGTCTCTTTATGATGATCGGGGCGATTTATGAACGCAGTCACAGTAGAGATATTTACGACAACCTCGGTCTCGGAAAATATATGCCTGCATATATGGGGTTCTGGGGACTGTTCGCACTGTCCTCATTCGGTTTCCCGGGAACTAATAGTTTCGTTGGTGAAATGTTGGTTTTCATCGGAGCCTTTGAGAAGAGCCCATGGATCGGAGCTATGATTGTTCCCGGTGCTATGATTGCCGCCGCTTACATGCTTCGTATTTCGCTTAAGCTTGCATGGGGCAGACCTTCAACCTGGAAAGGGTGGAAGGATTTAAATCTGCGTGAGTGGACTTATCTTGCGATTCCGGCTGTGTTTGTCTTTTATATCGGTCTTGCTCCGGGGCTCACTTTCAGAGTTATGGATGCCTCTCTTATTAAGTTGCAGAATGATGTCCATACCAAGGCTCAGGCTGTCAATATTGAAGATGAGAGACCGTTGGAAATGGCTTGGAACTCCATCAAGAACATAGTCAAATAAACAACTGGAGAGACTGAAGTGACTTTCAATCCGAATCTGATTTTACCGGAAATCTACCAGTTTCTTGTTATTGCCTTGCTTTTTATTCAAAGCATAGGCACCGCCAAGATGCGTGTTAAAGTCGGGCCGTGGCTTCCAATGGCCGCAGCTTTAGGCGTGGTGGTCGCGGTTGTGTCTGTTGGAGCGCAAGGTCTTGTTTTCTGGGATTCATATCGTGTTGACCATTTATCCCAGTTTTTTAAGGCCGCCATTGCCATAGGTTTTTTTATAACGGTTCTCAATGCCTCACGGCAGCCTACTCTGGATAAAGAAAAGACCGTAGATTACTTCTTGTTCCTCGCACTCAGTGCATGGGGACTTATGCTCTTATCTTCCGGAGTAGAGCTTATTACTATGTATCTCGCTTTGGAACTTTCCTCTTACAGCCTTTACGCACTCATTGCTGTGCGGGCTAAGAGTAAAGATGCAGCCGAAGCCGGTATTAAATACATTCTGTTCGGAGCAGTGGCTACAGCCCTTGCTTTATACGGATTATCTTACATTTTGGCTGGAATGCACACCACTTATCTTAGTGAATTGGTCAAGGCGGATTGGAGCTTTGCAGCTTCTCCGATGGCTGTCACAGGTATGGCGTTGTTTCTTGCCGGAATGTTTTACAAGCTTGCATTGTTTCCGTTTCACTTCTGGTGTCCTGATGTTTATGAGGGCGCAAGTAATGAAACCGCAGCGTTTGTTGCAACTCTGCCGAAGCTAGGTGCAATTGTTGTTTTGATCCGTCTGGCTACAATGTTTAAGCCCGGCTACGATATAACAACCATGCTGGCAGTGCTTGGTGCGCTGTCCATGACATTCGGTAACCTTGCCGCGCTGGTGCAGACCGACGTAAAAAGGATTCTCGGTTATTCGTCTGTCGCTCACGCCGGTTACATTATGATCGGTCTGGTTTCAGGAACTTCCGAAGGTCTGGCTGCCGCAAGCTTTTATGCTTTGGCATATGTAGCAATGAACCTGACTTGTTTCTGGGTAGTCAGCAGAGTAGCTGTTGACGGTCGTAACTTGAAACTTAAGGATTTGGACGGGTTGCACAAACGTGCTCCTGCTCTTGCCTTTGCGCTTGCGGTCGGAGCTTTTGCTCTCGTAGGTTTGCCACCGATGGCAGGATTTATGGGTAAGCTGTTCCTCTTCTCCGCAGGTTGGAATCACGGTTACAACTGGCTGATCATTATTGCGGGTCTTAATACCGCGATTTCGATCTATTACTACTTAGGTCTTGTTCGCCATGCTTATACCAAGGATGCCGAGGATGATGTTCCGTTGCCTGACACTTCACCATTCAGTCTTGTAGGCGCAGGTCTGCTTTCCGTGCTGGTGTTGGCTTTAGGACTTATGCCTTCAGGTGTTTTTGATTTAGCTTTAAGCGCCGGAGGATCACTCCTGCCATAAAAGGGAAGTGATTATTGAATTGGATTATTATCCTCCGTACATCTGATGGTGTACGGAGGATTTTTTTTAATTGAATTTAATGTAAATGTGGATGCAACGGGATAAAATAAATTGATTGCTATACATGTATCTTTCACGCGTTCTTGTTATTTATTTTCACCCGGATGGACGCAAGCAATTCGTAGGCTGCTTTGACTCTGGTTGCTTCCATATCAGGTAGTATCTTCTGGATGATGTTTTCTTCATTTTCGCGGACCTGATTCAATACATCCCGGCCATGTTCGGTAAGTTTCAGAAGTTTGGAACGCTTGTGGCGTGGGTTTTCCTGAAACTCAATCATGTTTTGTTTTTCTAGCTCATTGATCGCAGTCTGCACAAACTGGCGCGATATTTTCATGGCGTAAGCTATGTCTGGGACGGTTGCCTGACCAAGTTCTAAAAGGGTGTTTGCCAGCCTGACTTGAGAGGTTCGCATACCCGCTTTTTCATGAACTTCGTCCACTACTTCGGACAAAGTTGATTGCAGGTTGAATATCTCTTTGAATAACGTGTGTAAGGTAGCACCAGTAGCGTTTTTTTCAGTCATGATTAAAGCCATTTACGTACGTATTTGCAATATGTTTTAAATTCTGTGCCAAAAGTTCTGAGAAGGTATGCTTCTTCTTTGGGGATTACATAGAATGAAAGATACAGAGTCATCGGTAAGGCAGAAACTAGCATCCACACACTATCAACGGCAATGCCTAATCCCAAAAGTATAGCAATAAATCCTACATACATTGGGTTGCGGCTGTATTGGTGTGCTCCGTCTGTTACTAATTGTGACGCGGGCATGTCAGTGGGAACGTTGACTCCCAGAGACTTGAAACGGGCATGTCCCCACATCATGAAAGATATACCAGCCGCTATGATGATTATGCCGGTAATCAACAATGCTAGCCAGTTCTCGGGCATAATATGGCACGTGAAAAAAATATTAAGTGTGATGCCGTTGATTAGACAGCAGAAGAAAATGGATGGTGGCATTATTTTTACGCCGGCGGAGTCAGTTTCAGGAACGTTAGGTATGGCTTGCTTTGTCATTGTAATCTCCTTGATGTGTGTTTTAAGCAATATGTCGGAATGACAATCTAATTGTCAAGATGTAAATTAGGTTGTCAATAATAAAAGTTTTAACGATTTGTATTTTAAGTTTTTTGATTTGTAATTACTCTTGATCAGGATAAGGTTTTTTTGTGAGGATGGTTGCAATAGAACAAAATATGCTTATATATATTAGTAATGTGAATTTAATTTAGCTGTGAAAATATATTATGGAGGCTGGAATGCACGAAGTCAGTATGGGCGGAACTCTCAGAGATTATTTAAGCGGAGAGGAAATAGTTGAGACGACTTACGAAGAATTCAGGCAGACTCTGGCTAAGATTCTTGTTGAAGAGCACAGCTATCCTAAGGAATCTCTAAAGGCTAAAGTAGACCTGTGTTTTAATATTGACGGCGAAGAGATGTGCCGGACTATTGATCTGGTTATATATGACACAGAAGGGGCCCCGATTCTCATGGTAATGTTTTGTGCCGGAGATGTGGGGAGTTATGAGCGTGAGGCTGTCTGTGCCGGTAAGCTTCTTCAAGGTGGACCTGTTCCATACGTAATCATAAGTGATTCAATGGATGCTTTTTTATTAGATGCTATTTCAGGTAAAACTATTGCTCACGGTATGAGATCCGTCCCGGATTATAAAGAGCTTCTTTCTATGGTTGAAGGATATAAAAGAGAACCTTTACCCGCAGAAAGAAGGGCGAAGATTGAGAGAATTTTTTATACTTACACCGGATTTTTACAAGGCACATGTTGCAGTGACTCTTGTTCTTTGCCTCCAATTAGAAAAATTGAATTGAAGAAAATGCCTAAAGGTAAAAATATGAAAAAGTAAGAAAATTATTTAATACTTTATACAAAAAAGGTCCGAATTTTTGCTGATGCAGAAATTCGGACCTTTTTTGTTACATTAAGTTAGAGAAGATAAAATCTTAAAGCTTATATGTTGCTCCAGCAAAGCTTCAGGTGCTCCTTGTCTATTTTGGTAGTAATGAATGAGACTCCAATTGCTAAAATGAGAGATATCGGAAGCGCAACCACGTTGGGGTCGACCCATTGAAGCAACCATATCCATGAGCCTTTTGTCGCATTGGTGACGAGAGTCGGCTGCCCGAATAATGTCTGACAAAGACCTATCGGTACTGCTTCTTTAGCGTGAACAAAAAGCAGCCAGAACATTGAGGCACTGAATCCGCCGACTAAAGATACTTTTGCGGCTTTCTTTGTCATTCCTTTCCAGTAAAGGCCTAGAAGATAAATAGGCAGGAAGGACGCGGCACACAGGCCGAAGAAGAAAGCAGTCGCTCTTGCAATGATGGACGGAGGAAGAACCCATGCCCATGCAATAGCGGCAAGGAGCGTTATGGATACGCCTATGCGGGTTATTTTAACTGATTTTTCACTGGAAACTTTAACGAATCTTTCAAAAAAGTCTCTTCCCAGCGCTGTTCCGCCTACGTGGTACTGAGATGAAAGGGTAGACATACCCGCAGCAAGCATTGCCAGCAGGAAGAGTGATGAGAACCACGGAGGCATCATCTGTTCAATATACATTGGAATAATTTTATCCATGTTGCCGCCTGCAACGGCAATAGATATTTTTCCGACAGATTTGTAAAAAACAGCATTAGAAAGTGCTCCGACAGTAAAAGCAACACCTGTCATCAGCGGAATGAAAATACCGCCGTAAAGAACAGCACGGTTAAGTTCGCGGTCGGATGGAACGGTCATAAATCTTACTGCAAGCTGTGGCTGTGCCAGAACTCCGACACCGACACCGTAAACAATGGTGGTGTATATTACGAGCCAGAGCGGGGTTCCGAATCTGGCTCCTTGCGTCCAGCCGATCATGCCGCCTTTCACAAGTTTTTCCGGCATCAGATTAACCATGTCAGTAAGAGTTTGATGTGCTTCAGTCACGCCGCCGAGCATTACATATGTTGAAATGACAAGTATGAGCATCATTACCGCCATAATAACACCTTGAAAAGCATCGGTATACATTACAGCTTTCATGCCGCCTGTAACAACGTACATGGCAAGGATAATACTGATAATGATCAATGCCGCTCCGTAAGGAATGCCGAATGAAATTTCCATCATACGTGAAATTCCAATGAGGACGGCTGCCGCATAAATGGGAATGAATAGAAAAATAATTCCGCCGGCAAAGCCTTGAATAAATCTTGAATCGTAACGCCTGCCGAGCAGCTCGGGAAAGGTGTGACTCTCGAGGGCAAGTCCCATGCGCCGGGTTCTTTTACCAAAGAATACCATCGCAACAAAAACTCCTATGACAATTGTGGCAAGTGTAAGCCATAGAAGGGGGAAACCGAACAGTCCCGCCGCTCCGCCGAACCCTATAATGGCAGAAGTGGAAACAAACGTTGCTCCGTAAGACATTGCCATGATGAAAGGATTCATCTGTCTGCCTGCAAGCATGTAATCTGTGGACTTTTTGGTGGACTGCCAGCCTTTGAATCCAAGGTAGAAAATTACTGCGAGGTATATAACGATAATTACTATTTTGGTGATCATTTATTTATCCTCAACCTTGATATCAATTACTTTAGCAGTCGCATCGGGCTTACCTTTTTTATTCCAGTTGATAATGCCGTAAGCAACGCAGCCAAGCGCTGCCAGCAAGCAAAGCCAAAAAACTAATACTATTTCAATACTTCCTAAACCTAACATCAGACACCTCCAAAATGTTAATTTTGTAAAAACAGGATTGTTTTAAAAAAAAATCCCAGTTGGGGCAGCAAGCTTTTGGTGGGCTGGAGACAAAAAAAAGGCCGCCAGCGTTAAGCTGCGGCCTTGTGTGAAACTCTTTTATTTGCTTTTACGCGAGTGAACACCACCAGGCCACAGGGCTGGTAAATATAAAATAAGAATAAAAGAAAAATATTGATAGCTGGGTGTTCATTGACTTTATCAGTAATTGAGTAATTACTTTTTGTCAATGTGCTGGTTTTAATTTCGATAAATGTGTAATGGGGATAGGAAGCTATCAAGCCGATTGAGTAAATTGTCTAAATAATGCGACTTGTTGGTTATATGATGAAAAGTTAAGTGGTTGTTATTACTGTTTTTAATGATTAATACTGAGTGAGGGATGGCTGTTACGTAAATGTAAAAATAATAATAATAAATTTAGTCTTTTTTTCAAAAGATGTATGGACTTAGCACGTTAGTGATGAAATAAATAAAATAATTTTATGAGCTGAGTTCTTTTTTATCAACGTTCAAGGATTATGAGGAGGCTTTAAGAATGGATATATTGGAATTGATTAAAAACAGAGATCCTAATGAAAGAGAATTTCATCAGGCTGTAAGCGAAGTCGTGGATTCTATCAAACCTGTTTTGGATCGTAATCCTGAGTATCGCAGTGCACGTATTCTTGAACGTATTGTTGAACCTGAGCGTGTAATAATGTTTCGCGTTCCCTGGGTTGATGATGATGGCGATGTGCATGTTAACCGCGGTTTTAGAATTGAGATGAACAGTGCAATCGGACCTTATAAAGGCGGTCTTAGATTTCACCCTTCAGTCAATCTCGGTATTTTGAAATTTCTTGCTTTTGAGCAGGTATTTAAAAACTCACTTACTTCTCTCCCTATGGGGGGCGGTAAGGGCGGTTCTGACTTTGACCCTAAGGGCAAATCAGATATGGAAGTTATGCGCTTTTGTCAGAGTTTTATGATGGAACTATGCCGTCATATCGGTCCTGATACTGATGTACCTGCTGGAGATATCGGAGTCGGCGCTCGTGAGATCGGTTTCCTTTTCGGTATGTATAAAAAAATCCGTAATGAGTTTACCGGTGTTTTGACTGGTAAAGGTCTTAATTGGGGCGGTAGTTTGGTTCGTCCTGAAGCAACTGGTTATGGCGCTGTTTATTTTGCAGCTGAAATGCTTGATACCAAAAGTAAGACTTTAGACGGAACTGCCAGTCTTGTTTCCGGTTCTGGGAACGTTGCTCAGTTTGCAATGGAAAAACTCATTGAACTGGGAAGCAAGCCCATAACTTTCTCTGATTCTTCCGGTTATATTTATGATGAAAAAGGCGTAGATCGTGAGAAGCTTGATTTTATCATGAATCTCAAAAATGTTAGACGTGGACGCGTCAGCGAATATGCCGATAAATATCCGGAAGCAGTATATACTCCGGTTAATCCTGACGCTGGTTTTAATCCTCTCTGGAACCATAAAGCAGATTGTGCTTTCCCTTGTGCCACTCAGAATGAAATTAATGATAAAGATGCCGCACATATGGTAGCAAATAAAGTTAAAGTCCTTTCTGAAGGTGCCAATATGCCTACTACTCCTGAGGGTGTAGAATTATTCCTTAATAATGGACTGCTTTACGGTCCTGGAAAGGCTGCTAATGCCGGTGGTGTTTCTGTTTCAGGGCTTGAAATGAGCCAGAACAGCATGCGCCTTGGCTGGTCGAGAGAAGAAGTAGATCAGAGACTCAAGGCTATTATGAAGAATGTTCATAAGACTTGTAAAGAAACAGCTGATCAATACGGAACACCGTTTAATTATGTAAATGGTGCTAACATAGCCGGTTTCGTAAAAGTTGCGGATGCAATGCTTGATCAAGGTATTGTATAGTTAATTATTGTTTTTTAGTATAATTACACCCTAAGGGCGGATTGCGTTTTTCGCTTTTCGCCCTTTTTTAATGAAATAATTTTAATTCGGGTGGGAATTCTATGGAAAGCAGGTTGATGTTTACTGGTAATCAAGGGCGAAAGTTCAGTCTTTATCATGATCTTATGAAAATAAAGGTCAAAGAGATTCTTTTGATTTCCAGCCCATATGATGCCTGGGTTATGGAGGAAGACAGCAAGATCTCCGAAAGAATAGTCAGTGAATACCGGGGACTCAATCTCAGCCGCCCGCCACGGCTTACATGGGTTTCAAACATTGATGAGGCCCTTGAGATTTTGGAGCCTGATTCTTTTGATTTAGTTATTATTATGCCTCATCTTTCAAACATGGACTGCTTTGATATGGGGTTGAGAATTAAGGAAAAAGTTCCCGGAATTCCCGTGGCATTGCTTAGCCACAGGCAGGTCGAAGTTGCTGAAGGAGGGGTGCTCGGTGGTGTCGACAGGCAGTTCGTCTGGTCCGGGGATGCTGAATTGCTGGTGGCGATGGTCAAAAATCTTGAGGACTTGCTTAATGTTGAGCATGATACGCTGTCAGTCGGAATTCGGGTAATTATTGTAGTTGAAGACTCACCTCGTTATTTAGCTTCTTTTCTGCCTATTTTATACAAGGAACTTGTCAGGCAGACTCAGGCTCTTCTGGAAGAAGGACTTAATTCGGAACATCGTCTTTTGACCATGCGCGCCCGTCCTAAAATACTTACAGCGCAGACATATGAAGAAGCTTTAGAGCTTATCAAAAAGTATGGACCGTATATTCTGGGTGTTATTTCTGATGTCAGGTTTCCTAGAAATGGCAAGCTGGATGGGAGTGCAGGCATTGATCTGTTGAAAGATGTTAAAGCGCACAGGGAGGATATCCCGTTACTTCTAGCCAGTAATGAACCTGCAAATGAATCTAGGGCCGAAGAAATACCTGCCTATTTTGTTGATAAAAACTCACCGGATTTGATGTCTGAAGTTCGGAACTTTGTGACAGAGCATCTTGGTTTCGGTGACTTTGTTTTCAGAGATCTTGAAGAAAATGAAATAGCCAGAGCATCCAGTTTATATTCTTTAGAAAAAACACTCCGCAATATTCCTCACGATATTTTCATAAGGCACTGTGAAAGAAATGATTTTTCACGTTGGTTTTACGCCAGAACGGAGATCAGGCTTGCTAATAAAATCAGACCATTAAAAGATAAAGATTTTCCAAATATCGAAGCTCATCGACAGTACATGATGTCTCTTATTGCTGCTCGTCGTACACGTCGTCAGCAGGGCGTGATTGTTTCATTTAATCCTAAGGATTTTGATCCGCAGACGGAGTTTTTGAAAATAGGTTCCGGCTCACTCGGTGGAAAAGCAAGGGGGTTGGCTTTTATTCAATCGATGCTGAATCGTAATTCATGGATACATGAAAAGCATTCAGAAATGAAAATAATTGCCCCGAAGACTCTGACTATCGGAACATCCGGGTTTGATGATTTTATGGAAATGAACAGTCTGTTTTATCTCGCTTCTGCTGATATTGACGATAAGCAGGTCGCGCAGCTCTTTTCAGATGCTTTCTTTCCCGGTTGGATTGAAGCGCAGCTCTGGGCATATTTGAAGGAAGTTAAGTATCCACTCTCAGTTCGTTCATCCAGTTTACTTGAGGATGCTCAGTATCAGGCATATGCCGGACTTTACAGCACATACATGATTCCAAATGATAATGGGGATTTGGAAAAAAGGCTTGAGCAACTGGTCGGCGCAATTAAACTTGTGTGGGCTTCTACTTATTACAGGGCTCCTAAATCTTTTTCTCAGCGTGTTAATCAACGCACTGACGAAGAAAAAATGGGCGTAATTATTCAGCAGGTTGCAGGACAGCAATATGGAGATTATTTTTTCCCAGCCATTTCCGGGGTGGGGCAGTCTTACAATTATTATCCTTTCGGAAAGATGAAACCTGAACACGGTGTTGCAACTATAGCTATGGGAATTGGTAAATCCGTTGTGGATGGTGAGCAGTGTATTAGATTTTCACCTCGTTACCCTAATATTCTACCCCAATGCCCAACATTAGCCGATTCACTTAAAAATGCTCAGACTCGTTTTTACGGGCTTAAACTGGATCGAGGTCAAGATATTGATATTCACGGGGATGCAAATTTAGAAAGATTAAATATTGCTGATTTTGAAGATATTGCGCCCGTACGGATGCTAGCTTCAACTTATCAGGCGCAAGAGGGTAGAATTAGAGACACCGCAGCTATCCCGGGCCCTAAAATTATTTTGTTTGCACCTGTTTTGAAACATAAATCAATACCTCTTTCAGCTGTTTTAAAGGATGTACTTCTTATTGCTGAAAAAGGTATGGGCGGTCCTGTCGAGGCAGAGTTCTGCATAAATATGTATGAGGATGGCCGGCTGCCTGAGTTTAATCTTCTTCAACTAAGGCCCATGAGTGCCAGAGCTGATCTTAATCAAGTTAACATTACTGATGAAGATTTAAAAAATGCAGTTTGTATTTCGAGTCATGCTTTGGGAAATGCGGAAAAAAATGATGTTGAGGATATTTTGTTAGTTCGGCCGGACTCATTTGATGTTGCAAAAACTCGTGAGATTGCAATGGAAATTTCTAAGATGAACGGGAAGCTGATCGGGATGAAACGTAAATATATTCTTTCGGGTCCTGGCCGGTGGGGATCAGCTGACCACTGGCTGGGTATTCCTGTTGAATGGCCCGATATCTCAGGAGTTTCAGCTATTGTAGAAACGTCTACTGAAACTCTTAAAGTAGAGCCGTCGCAGGGATCACATTTCTTTCATAACATCACAACGCTGGGTATTAATTATTTTATGGTTTCTGATAAAGAAGATAATTTTATGAATTGGGAATGGTTTGCAAAACAGCCTGTAATTGAAGAAGGAAAATTTGTCAGTCATTTAAGAGTACCTGTGTCGATGGTTCTTAAAGTGGATGGCAGAAGTTCGCAGGGAGTGATTCTTCCGGCAAAGGGAAGCAGTGATTATTGTTTGCTTGGTAAAGGGGATTAATTGTAAATTCTTTTTTTGCAGAGTTGATAATAGTAGAAGCGGTGAAAGTCATAATGGCTTTCACCGCTTCTTTTTTAATGTTTGTTTTTAGATCTTATTTGTCGTGTTTATGCGGGATACCCAAAAGATCACGTTTGGCCCTGCCGCGTTCATACAACCATTTTTGGAAGGTATCCATGTATGTATAGAATACTGGTGTCAGGTAGAGTGTTACAACTTGTGAAAGTACAAGTCCGCCGACGATTGCAAGCCCCATAGGCTGTCTAGCTTCCGCTCCTGCGCCTAATCCCAGTGCGATAGGCATGGCTCCTGCGATTGCAGCAACAGTTGTCATCATGATCGGTCTAAACCTTTCAAGTGATCCTTTTATTGCCGCTTCTTCAGGAGACAGGTTCTCTGCTTCCTCCGCTTCAAGGGCAAAGTCGACGACCATAATTGCGTTTTTCTTAACAATACCGATAAGCATGATAATACCTACGATTCCGAAAAGGTCGAGGTCCTTGCCGAACAGTGTCAGGGTTAAAAGTCCGCCGATGGCTGCCGAAGGAAGACCTGAGATAATCGTGATCGGTTGTATCCAGCTTTCATAAAGAATGCCCAGAATTATGAAGATGATGAATATAGCAATGATCAATAGGAAGAATACACTGCTCATTGATTTCTGGAATTCATCAGCCGTACCTTCAAAGTTTGAAACGACTGTGTCCGGTAACGTGTCCAGAGCCAGTGAGTTGATTGCTGTCGTTGCATCACTTAGTGAAAATCCGGGAGCAATATTAAATGAATAGGTTACAGACGGCAGCATGCCGGTATGGTTAACCTGCATCGGCCCCGGTTTTTCTTCAAAAGTGGCAATGTTATCAAGGCGGACAAGTTGCCCGTCTTTGTTGGCAATATACAACTTCATGAGATCTCTTGGATCTTTTTTATTGGATGGAATAACTTCCAGAATAACCCAGTACTGATCTGTGTCGCCGTAAATTGTGGAGACCTTTCGTTCTGAGTAAGCGGAGTTAAGGGTGTTTTCGATGTCGTGGGCGGTAACTCCGTAATATGAGGCTTTGTCTCTGTCTATTTTTACCCATAATTCAGGATTGTTATCCAGCAGGTCTGAGTTAACTCCGGTCAGGAAAGGGATTTGGTGCAAAGCCATTTCAAACTTGGGAGCTATTTCAAAAAGTTCCATCTGGTCGGGAGCTTGAATAGTATACTGATACAAGTTCTTTGACGTTTTAGCAGTAAGCCTGATCATGGGTGGATTCTGAATCCAGACCATAATTCCCGGGTTCTGATTCAGTTTCTGCATTAAAGAACGTGCAACTTCATCCGCTGTCATTTTACGGTCATGCGGTTCGACAAGCATCGGGAAAATGTAGCCCTGATTAAGAACCGGTGCCCCTGCAACAATAATGACATGTTTTATGTTTTCGTCCGCTGCCAGTATAGGCTCAAGTCCTTTGATATGCTCCTTCATGGAATTGTATGAAATACCCTGCTTGCTTTGTGCAAAACCCTGACAGTAACTCATGTCATCTGTGGGCAGAAATCCTTTCGGAATAATCATAAAGAAGTGGATAGTTGCAAGCAGAATTAGTCCTGCGGCGCCCATCGTCATACGGCGATGACGCATGACAAAGTGAAGCGAGCGCTCATAATTGCGCAGTAGGAAGTCATTAAATTTATCAGACCCGGAGAGTTTGCTGCCCGGTTTAAGAAGTCTGCTTGCGAGCATAGGTGTCAAAGTCAGCGAAACCACGCCCGAAGCAAGGATTGCAACTGTGATTGTCATGGCGAATTCATGTAGAATGCGGCCGATAATACCGGACATGTACATTAGCGGGATAAAAACTACCGATAATGATAAAGTCATCGAAACAATGGTGAAGGTTATTTGCTTGGCTCCTTCAAGAGCCGCGTAATATGGCTTTTTACCCATCTCCAGATGCCGGACAACGTTTTCAATCATGACGACAGCATCATCGACAACAAATCCGACAGAGAGTGTGAGTGCAAGCAGTGACAGGGTATCCAGTGAATACCCCAGCACATACATTATTGCGAAGGTGAAAACAATGGAGACAGGGACCGCCACTGCTGCAATAAGTGTTGCAGATATATTTCTGAGAAAAAAGAAAATAACGCAGATAACGAAAAAGACAGCTAGCAGCAGAGTGACCTGAACATCATCAACGGCTTCTTTAATGGGGATTGAACGGTCATAAAGAACGTCCATATCTATTCCGGCAGGAATCTGCTGACGAATGGTCGGAAGCATTCCTAAAATAGTTTTACATACTTGAATGGTGTTTGAACCCGGCTGTTTCTGGATTGCGATAATAACGGCTCGTTTGCCGTTAACCCATGATCCGGATTTATCGTCTTTAATAGAGTTTACTACAGTTCCGACATCTGACAAACGTACTGTCCTGCCGTCTTTAGATTCGAAAATCATCGGCAAAAATTCTTCAGCGGTTTTCAACTGGCCTGTGGCTTCAATTGTTACGGATTGGAGTTTGTTGTCTAATGTTCCTACAGGTTCTTTTACATTTTGCTCGGCAACAGCCTGACGTACTGTATCAATATTAATGCCTCTGGCGGCGAGCTTTTCAGGATCAACCCTAACCCTTACTGCAAGCTTTGATTCTCCGTAGATGACAACTTTAGATACGCCGTTAACCATAGAAATGGTGTCGGTAAGGAATGTTGTGACATATTCATTTACCTTATAAATAGGTAAAGAATCAGACCACAGCGCCATATAGAGAATAGGGTCATCAGCCGGGTTTACTTTTTCATAATAAGGTTGCTGAGGCAGATCAGACGGTAGATCTCCACTGGCTCGTGAAATCGCAGCCTGTGTATCGGAAGCCGCTCCGTCAATGTTGCGGTCCAGATCAAACTGAAGTGTTACAAGGGTTTTACCGAGAGAGTTGATGGAACTCATGCTGCGGAGACCCGGCATTGATGTAAATTGTTTTTCAAGCGGGGTGGCTACAGACGCAGCCATCGTTGACGGGCTTGCACCGGGAAGTGTTGCCGTTACCTGAAGTGTAGGGAATTCTACAGCGGGAAGATAACTGACAGGTAATTTAAAATAGCCGACAATTCCAAAAAAAACCATGGCAATGACCACAAGGACGGTCATAACCGGGCGTTTAATAAATAGTTCTGTTACATTCATAGCTACTCACCGGTGCCGGCTGTTTTGCCAGTCGAGTTGGTGTTTCCGGTGGAATTTGTATTGCTGTCTTTTACTCTGACGACTGCGCCGGGGAAAAGTCTCAACTGACCATCAGTAATAATTGTCTGACCATCTTTAAGGCCAGATGTAACTATATCAAGTTTACCTGACCTGCGATCTATATCAACAGGTTGCATATCAACCGTTTTATTCTGATGCATAATCCAGACAAACTTTCCGTTAGGTCCGTCGCATGTTGCCTGCATAGGGATTCGTACTACATTTTCTTCAAACAGTTTGAGCCTGATATCAACGTAGTTACCCGGCCAGAGTGTGCGCTTTTTGTTTGGAAAAGTTGCCTGCATCCAGACCGTTCCGGTCTTGGTATCAACATTATTGTCGATGAATGTCAGTGAACCTTCGGCAGGGATAGGATTCCCTTCACTGATAGCCATAACACTGAGTGTTCCGTTAGCAGCGTATTTTTGCACTTCGACCAAATATTTTTGAGGGAGGTAAAAGTTAACCGCTATAGGAGAAATCTGGTTTATGACGACAAGTTCATCTTTGTTTTCTTCAATTAGGTTTCCGGCTGTGGGAAAGATATAGCCAGTAAGCCCGTCGATGGGAGATTTGATAAAACAGTAATTCAGATCGTTTTTAGCATTTACAAGTTTTGCTTCAGTCACAGCGATTGAATCACTGGCAGTTTTCATTTCTAAACGTTTCTGTTCGAAATCTTCGGAACTTACAACTTTACGTCTGACAAGGTCACGGTAGCGATCATAATCTCGTTTTGCCTGTTTATACTTTGTAATGTCAGAAGCACGCTCGGCTTTATATTGGCGGATACTGGCTTCAAACTGCGTCGGGTCCATAGTGAACATTTGCTGCCCGATAGTAACAAAATCTCCGTTTGCTATTGAAATTTTGCTTAGATATCCGGTGACTCTGGAACGAACCGTGATAGTGTTGATAGCCTTAACAGTACCGATTGCAGTAAGGTAGTATGGAGTTTGTTTTTGTTCCGCATCAGCTATTGTAACTGGTGCAGGAGGAATCTCTCGTACTGTTTCTTTATTATTTCCACAGCCTTGTGCAACAAATCCTGTGCTGATTATCAAAGTTATATGTATAAAGTGTGTAAATATATTTTTTAATTTTAATAAGTTGGTTGAAAGCATAGGAATTTGCTCCTTGGGCATGGTATATTTTTCTTTTCTAATACCCTAACTGATTAAAACTTAAAAGACTATTTTTTTAATTGTTCTCTAAAAGATAATTTTAAAAACGCTGATAAATTTATTTATATAATAACTTGATCAGAAGTTGTTTTGCATGCAAATACTAGCCGTAACTTTATTTAGAAAGTTATTTAAACTTGTTCTTTTTACAAAAACACCAATAAAATAAAGATAAAATATATAATGCAATTAGAAAATATTACTAGAATTCAGTATGTTGACGGGGTGCGGTTTAGAAGGGGCGTAGTTGCAGCCGCAAGTCGTCTTATCGCGAATTCTCCGCATCTGGATGCAATCAATGTTTTTCCAGTTCCAGATGGTGATACCGGTGCGAATATGGCCGGAACTATGCGCAGTATTGTGCGTTCTTCTGGAGATTCTCTGGAGAAATCCCTTGAGAAGATGAGTGCCTTGATTGCTGAGTCTGCTCTGAATGGTGCAAAGGGTAATTCTGGAGCCATCTTGGCGCAATTTCTTTGTGGTTTTGCTGAAGGCGTAAAGGATATGCCGAGGCTTTCTCCTTCTGATTTTGCTCGGGTAGCATCTCTTGCCGCCCGTCGTTCCTGTGAGGCTATTTCTGATCCCAAAGATGGAACAATAATAAGTGTTATCAGGGATTGGGCCGCTCATCTTAGTTCTAAGAGTCATGAATATAAAGATTTTCATGAACTTCTTTCTGATTCATTGCATTATGCTCAGAAGTCAGTGAAAGCGACGACTGAGAAACTGGCTGAGCTTAAATCAGCTGGAGTTGTCGATGCCGGAGCGTTGGGTTTTGTGTATCTTCTAGAAGGAATTGTTGATTTTCTCGAAAATGGGAAAATTGAGAAAAGTGTTACTCTTGATTTAGCTCCATTATATAATGTAGAAGGTGTTCAAAGTAAGGTTGCTGTTGATAAGCTGGACTTCAGGTATTGCACAGAATTTCTTCTTAAAGGGTCAGATATTGATAAAAAATCAGTACGTGATGCTATTTCAGGTATGGGTGACAGCCTTATTGTCGCAGGATTGCCGGATTGTGTAAAAATTCATATTCATACTAATGATCCTGATGCTGTAGAAGACATAGTTTCCGGTTTTGCAAGGGTGGATAAGCGTAAGGTTGACGATATGCTGGTTCAGCATAAACGTTTACTTGCAGATGCATGTAAAGTCGGAATTGTAACAGACAGTACTTGTGATATTCCGGCTGAGCTTATTGCTGAATATGATATCCGGGTAGCCCCGCTAAGGCTTACAATTGACGGTCAGGAGTATATTGATCACGTTACTCTGACTCCTGAAGATTTTTATAAAATGCTTCCCAAAGCTGAAAAAGCACTTACCTCGCAGCCTTCTCCCGGTGATATGAAAAGAGTTTATGCAAGAGCTTGTGCTGATTACGAAAATGTCGTTTCTTTACATGTTGCCAAGGTTCTAAGTGGAACTTACCAGAATGCGCTTACCGTCAGCAAAGATTATGAAAATGTGTCAGCTTTTGATGGCAAGCAATTGACTGTCGCTCTAGGGCTTTCTGTTCTAGAGGCTGCTCGTGCGGCTCAAAAAGGGGCGACTGTAGCTGAAGTCACAAAAATAGCTAGAAAAGCCATTGATAATGTAAGAATTTTCGTTACTCTTGATACGCTTGATTATGCTGTTAGAGGCGGTAGAGTCAGCAAAGGGCAGGGATTGATTGCCAAGGCTTTAAATATTAAGCCTATTCTGGCTTTTGAAGGCGAAGGGCATCCTCGTACTGTTGCCAAATCTTTTGGTTATAAACGGCAGGAAGCTGCCTTAATCAGGCTTGTTAGTGAAAATTTTTATGGCAAGAGTCATTTGCGTTATGCCATAGCCCATGCCGCCGCGCCTGAAGTCGCCCGTAAGTTTGCTCGCATCATTAAAAGAGAGTTCGGGGTTAATCCTGTTTTTATAACCGAAGCATCTCCTGTGCTCGGTCTACACAGTGGTCCGGGGGCATGCGCGGTTGCATTGCTTGCTGACGATTAAAATCACATCTTTCGTGCTATGAAGTTTGCCTGTCTTCAGGTTGTTGTAAACTCAAAGTCCGAAACTTAGTTCGCAAATGCGTGCTTGAGTTTCGGACTTTTTTATTTATTACAAACTTGGTTAATGTTATTGTTAATGTATTAATAATTGTGGGGTGTTGAAGTTTTTAAGTTGTTTTTTATGAAAAATAGCGCTCCAATTTCTAGTGTTTGAAAAAAATATTAAAAAAATAGTTAAAAAAATAGTGTCGTTTTTGTTAAATTATCTTTTTTGTATATTTCATAAAAAGCTATAAGTTTTGTTGTTATATATGTGATCATGTCGTTAACCGTTGCTACATCCCATTAAATGAGAATGTGTTATTTCCTGTTTAATAGTCTGTTTTGGATTTACTCCCAAAAAAGTAAAGCACTTAATTTGTTTATACATAAATGGAAAATAGAGCCATTTTCTTGACTTTTGTTCGTTTTGGGATATGACTATTGTTCTTTCTTGAATTCTGAAAGTTTGTATTTAGGATTCAAAAAAAGGTTGCTGAAATTAAAAAAACTCTCTTTAAATAGTAGCCTGTCTTGAATTGATAACCAGTACGGACGTTGGAGTTAAGCTATATGTCGATGATTGAAATTAAGAATCTTCACAAATGGTATGGAGATTTTCACGTACTTAAAGGTATTAATGATCATGTAGATAAAGGTGAAGTACTTGTTATCTGCGGGCCTAGCGGGTCAGGAAAAAGTACATTCATCCGCTGTATAAACAGGCTGGAAGACTACCAGAAAGGTACCATCACCTTTGATGGAACAGACATTCTTGACAAGAGTGTCAATATTAACGAATTGCGTGCCGAAATAGGCATCGTTTTTCAGCAGTTTAATCTTTATCCTCACCTTACTGTTTTAAATAATGTAACTCTTGCTCCGCAGAAGGTGCGCAATACTCCGCGCGCCGAAGCAGAAGAAACAGCTCTTAAGTTGTTAGAAAGAGTAGGCATTCATGATCAGGCTCATAAATATCCAGCAGAATTGTCCGGCGGACAGCAACAGCGTGTCGCCATAGCAAGAGCTTTGGCAATGAAGCCTAAAGCTATGCTTTTTGATGAGCCTACATCTGCGCTTGACCCTGAGATGATCAATGAAGTTTTGAATGTTATGAAAGACCTTGCCCGTGAAGGAATGACCATGCTCTGCGTTACGCATGAGATGGGTTTTGCCCGCGAAGTGGCAGATCGAGTTATATTTATGGATGGTGGTGAAGTTATTGAGCAGGCTCCTCCCGAGGAGTTTTTCAAGAATCCGCGCCATGATAGGACTAAATTATTTTTGAAGGAGATATTGTAGCCGTTTACTTTGTTGACGGCATGGGGAAAACCTTAAAAAATGTTCTAGGAGGATCTATGAGAAGACTTTCAATCATGGTTGCCATGGTTTTGGCTATGGCTCTTTGCGCTTCTACCGCTTTTGCAGACAAATTGCAGGAAGTAAAAGATCGCGGAGTTCTTATCTGCGGTGTTAAAGATGCAGTTGTTCCTTTTGGTTACATTGATGAAACCACAAAGAAACTTGTCGGTATGGACATTGATGTTTGTAATTACATCGCAAAACAGCTTGGTGTTAAAACAGAGTTCAAACCAGTAACATCCTCTACACGTATTGCTATGCTTGCTCAGGGTTCAATTGACCTTGCTGCAGCTACAATGACTCATAAGATCGCTCGTGACGATACCATTGATTTCAGTATCACTTATTTCATGGATGGCCAGAAACTTCTCGTGAAGAAAGGTTCCGGCATCAAGTCCGCAGCAGATCTTAAAGGTCAGAAAATCGGTACTGCAAAAGGTTCTACTTCTGAACAGAACATCTTAGCAGTACAGCCTGATTGTAAAGTTCTTTCTTTTGAAGGTTACCCACAGGCTTTCCTTGCTCTCAAGCAGGGTAAAGTTAAAGCTGTAACTACTGATTCTACTATTCTTCTTGGCCTTAAAAACTCTGATCCTAATCCAGCTGGTTGGGAAATTGTTGGTGATTTTATCTCTCCTGAGCCTTATGGACTCGGTCTTCCTGAAAACGAATCTAACTTCCGTGACGCTGTAAACTTTGCTCTTATTGAAATGTGGAAGAGCGGCGATTATAAAAAAATCTACAACAGGTGGTTCGGTGCTGACACAAAATACGCACTGCCTTTGACTTGGCAGATGGAAATTTGGCCTTAGCCGGTTAGGTTACTAAGGTTGTATTGATTAGCAACGGAAGGACTGTGTCTGTCACAGTCCTTCCGACAAACAACGGATAAACGCCTTGAATTATCAGTTTGATTGGAATCTAGTTTTAACCGGGCAATACGGGCAGTGGATTCTTGACGGAGTCAAAGTTACTCTTCAAATTTCTGCGGTATCCATTGGTTTTACACTGGTTCTCGGTACCATTATTGCTGTAATGCGCATGTCTAAGTTTAAACCATTTGAATGGTTTAGCTTTGCTTTTGTTGAATTTTTCAGAAACACTCCTCTACTGATTCAAATATTTTTCTGGTATTTCGGATCATATGCCATACTGCCGGATTCATGGAATACGTGGTTGTATGATCATGATTTTGAATTTGCGGCAGGGGTAATCTCTCTTACTTTTTATACATCCGCATTTATTGCTGAAGAAATCAGAGCTGGAATTAATTCAATTCCCAAGAATCAGCTTGAAGCTTCCCGTGCAACAGGCCTTTCTTTTATGCAGGCCTACAGGTTTGTAATTCTTCCACAAGCATTCAGGATTATTATACCTCCGCTTATTTCACAGTCTCTTAATCTGATTAAAAACTCTTCTCTGGTAATGACCATCGGGGTTATGGATCTTACCTATATGGCTCGTCAGGTCGAATCTTATACATTCCATGGGTTCGAGGCGTTCACGGTAGCGACTTTGATCTATTTGGTTATTTCGCTGATCGTGTCCTTCTCAATTAATATGTACAATAAGCATTATCTGATTCAAATTAAATATTAGGGGTGGCCTCTGTGCAATGGGATGTAGTTTGGAACAATTTTGATTATTTTCTTTGGGGTGCATTTCCCAACGGACCTCTTGGCGGTTTGGCTGTCAGTATTATCTTGGCAGTGCTCGGGATTTTCGGTGCGTTCTGGATAGGACTTGCCGCCGGATTGATGCGACTTTCCAGAAATAAGCTGGTTAAAATTACTTCGGTTATCTATATTGAAGTTATCCGTGGTGTGCCTTTGCTGATGCTTATTTTTTGGTTCTACTTTCTTGCCCCTGTTGTTCTAGGCACATCTTTGCCGGAATTTCACTGTGCACTCATTGCATTTGTAGTCTTTACCGGTGCATATATTGCTGAAATTGTTAAAGCTGGAGTTGTTGCTCTGCCTAGCGGGCAGATGGAAGCTGCACGTGGAACCGGACTTTCTCATTACCAGGCGATGCGGTTCGTCATTCTTCCGCAGGCTCTTAGAAATATGATTCCGTCGTTTGTTAATCAGTTTGTCTCGCTTACAAAAGATACTTCACTTGCATATATTATCGGAGTTAATGAGCTTACCCGTACGGCTACTCAGGTAAATAACAGGACGCTATCAGCTCCGACAGAAATTTTTATTACTATCGCGGTACTTTATTTTATTGTTTGTTATGTTCTAACTTACACCAGCCGTAAGATGGAAAAACATCTAGCCCGTTATCAGGCCCGTGACCGGTAGTTCTTTTATTTGGTTTTTTATTTGAGTTTATTATAGGCCCCGAATTTTCGGGGCTTTTTTTGTTTTCTTTTGACCCTTTGCCCTTATTAATTTAATATTCCTTTGCTAGAAATTTGCGTTGTTCTTATAGTTTCAAAGAACGTTTTTATATTTATGAAGACTATTGAATAATTTAAGTATGTTGCTTTTTTCCCTTTAAAATTTGGGAGGCAGAAATGGATGTTATTAAAAATTTAGCTTCTTATGTTGATCATACCCTTTTAGATATATCCGCCGGTCCGGTGGATATTGAACAACTTTGCAGGGAGGCTGTTGAATACGGATTTGCTTCTGTTTGTATCCATCCTTGGCACGTAGCTCAGGCTTCAGAACTTTTGCGGTTTGAAAAACCGAAGGTTTGCTCCGTAATTGGATTTCCTTCAGGGGCTACACTTACTGAGGTTAAGATGATTGAAGCTATGCGGGCTGTCGAGAAGGGAGCGCAGGAACTCGATATGGTCGTAAATGTAGGAGCTTTGAAAGCAGGTGATATCAATACATTTTTAAAAGATATTTTCATGACAGTTGAAGGAGCTGGCGGTGTTCCCGTCAAGGCTATTATTGAAACAGGTCTTCTTGATGACGATCAGAAAAAACAGGCTTGTACGTTGGCTGTTAAGGCCGGAGCTTCGTTTGTTAAAACCTGTACAGGATTTAATTGCGGCTCTGCCACAGTCGAGGATATCAAACTCATGCGTGCCAGTGTTGGAGATTCGGTTGGAGTGAAGGCCAGTGGCGGAATTAAAACTTATGCTCAGGCTTGTGAACTTGTTGTGGCCGGAGCCACTCGTTTAGGTACATCTTCTTCCATAAAAATTATTCAGGAGGCCATCGGTGGCTGATAAAGTTAAACTTCTTGCTGTAGCTAAACCTAGAGATATTGAAACAAAATCTTTTGAAATAATTGATTCAGAAGTCCCTGAGCCTAGAAAATTTCAAGGGATTGAATGGCAAATAGTAAGAAGAATGATTCATACAACTGCCGATTTTGAATTTATTGATCTTGTCCGTTTTCACCCAAATGCTGTTGCCAGCGGTTTGAATGCACTAAGAAAAGGGTGCACAATTGTAACTGATACCGAGATGGCCCGGTGTGGAATTCCTGTACGAAGAATGAATCCACTCGGATGTGAAGTCCGGTGTTTGATTAATGATCCCGAAGTAATTGCTTCCGCAAAACAAAACTCAACGACCAGAGCCCATGCCGCCCTTGAACTTGCGGCAAATAAACTTAAACCCGCTATCCATGTCATAGGGAATGCTCCTACTGCATTGATTCGGCTTGTTCGTCTTATTGAGGCAGGTAAAATGGATATTCCTGCTTTGGTTGTAGGCATGCCTGTGGGGTTTGTTAATGCTGCTGAATCAAAAGCCCTGCTTATGGATTGCGCATCGTTACCATATATTACAATTTCAGGAAGAAAGGGCGGCTCTGCTCTTGCTGCTTGTGTCATTAATGCTCTGGCGGAAGTTGTTTTATCCGAAAAAAAATTGTCCTCAGATTGCAGTTGAGTCGTAAGTATAATTAATTTTTATTATAATATATTCCAGTCCTTCCAGCGTAGTACATTTTTTATCGGAATTGAATCATCAACTGTTGCTGATGCTCTGACAATTTTCGGTTTATTGGTATTAAATTGTCTGCGCTGTAGAAGAAATAAGTTTGTTCTTGTGATTTAGACATGTGGTGGGTAATTTAATTGCTAGAAGTGATTATCTGTATACTTAATTTTAAGGCTTAGTTATTTTGTAATAACATTTAGTATTTTTGGTTTGGTGCAATAAAATATGTCTGGGCATAATCCTTCTTCAATAAAATCATTCTTCCGTTTAAATACAGGTGAGAGATCCATTTCTCGAGATCTTTCAGCATGTCTTGTTTTTGCTCTTGCCGTAATTATCGGAATTGTAACTGCTTATGAGTATTTTGGACGTTCCAAAATGCTTCATCAGGAGATAGAGGATAAAGCGGATACATATATAGAGCAATTAACCAAGTCAGTAACCTTTCCGATTTGGAACTTTGACATGGTCTCTTTGAAGCATGTTTGCAGTGCCTATACCCAGAATGATCAGTTCGCCAAGTTTAAAATTATTGATGCAAACGGTGATGTTCTTTTTAATTTTGTGAGAGCTGGTGAGGATAATGATGATCCTATAATCAGATCTCGCGACTTATACATTGGAAAAGAAAGGATTGGATCGCTTAGTTTTGAGCTTTCAAACAAAGCATATCTTAGAAATCTTGACTGGATTCTTTTTGTTTCAAGCTTGACCTTTTTAACTTCTGTTGCGGTTATTTATATTATTACCGGGATCTTGCTCGATTATTTTATTCGAAAACCTATGAGCCGGTTGCGAAAAGGGCTTGATAAAGTAGCGATGGGAGATTTTTCGTATAGATTTGAAGAGATACCATATGCGGAACTTCTCGCGATTGGTTCCCGTTTTAATCGTATGACTGAAGAGATTGCCAGTCGTGAAATGCGGTTGGAAGAAGTTAATAAAGAATTAAAAGGTGAAGTTTTTAAACGGGAAAAGGCTGCTGAATCTCTTATAAAAAGCGAGAAACGCTACAGAGCTTTGGTTGAAACCACCTCCGAAGGTTTCTTGATGGTCGACGATAATCAGATTTTACTTGATGTGAATCCGGCTTTTTGTCGTATGGTAGGTCTCCCCCGTGAAGAAGTATTGGGAGAAAAACTTTCGAGCGTATTGGGTTCTGCTGCCTCGGAGAGGCTTGATGATAAAAAAATCGGGGATCATCGTTTTGAAGTCAGCTTTCGCAATCAGGAAGGCCGCGATTTAGATATTTATGTTCATGCAACTAATTTGTATGAAAATGGTTTTACTCATTTTCTATTTGCTTTTGTCACAGATATTTCGAATCACAAATTACTTGAAAAGGCTTTAAGGGCCTCTGAAGAAGAGTACCGGACTATCGCGGATTATACTTTTGATTGGGAAATGTGGATAGGAACGAGCGGTGATCTTAAATATGTAAGCCCTTCGTGTGAAAGGATTTCCGGTTATCCAAAAGGGTATTTTATGGAAGGTCCGGGGCGGGTGGAAAATCTGCTTCATAAAAATGATAGAGAATTTTGGCAAAATGCTTTGTCTGGAAAATTCCTCTCCGCAGACGGAACCGATTTAAGACTTTTTCGCAAAGATGGTTTAATGCGCTGGGTTTCATTGACTGGTCATAAAGTTTTTGCTGAAAACGTTACTCCGCTTGGAGTCAGGGTTTCTCTTCGTGATATTACAAAGCGTAAATTCATGGAAAAACAGCTTCAATACGAGGCTCTCCATGATCCGTTGACCGGACTTGCCAATAGAACTTTATGCTGTGACAGAATAATGAAGTCTCTCAAGCGTTCACGAAGGCGCAATAATTATTATTATGCTGTTGTTTTTATGGATTTGGATCGGTTTAAGGTCATTAATGACAGTCTTGGACATAATATCGGAGATAAGCTTTTAGTTAAAGTTTCCAAAAGATTACTGCAAGCTGTCAGGGATCTGGATACTGTTTCCCGTTTCGGGGGTGATGAATTTATTGTCGTTCTTGAAGAACTGACCAAGCCGCGTGAAGCTATTCGTATTGTCAGCCGCATAAAAGAAAGCCTCAGCACTCCGATGCTGATTGACGGTCATAAAATAAGCGTTGCCGCTAGTTACGGAATTATACTCAGCCCTACAACATACGAAAAGCCGGAAGAATTAATTCAAAACGCTAATGTAGCCATGCATCAGGCTAAAGAAGCTGGCCGTGATAAGATGAAGGTTTTCAATAGACGGATGCTTGATAAGGCGATGCAGGCAATGAAGCTGGAAAGTGATCTTCGCGCCGGCATATTGAATGATGAGCTGTATCTCGATTATCAGCCGATTTATTGTCTTGAAAGTAAAGAAGTTGTTGGTTTTGAGGCTTTAATTCGTTGGAATCATCCTGAGCGCGGTCTTGTTATGCCCGGGGAATTTATTCCCATGGCCGAAGAATCAGGTTTGATTTTTGAGTTGGGAAGGTGGGTTATAACCCAGGCTTGCCGCGAAGTTAAGAGCTGGCTTAATAAGTATGAAAGCGCGACAAATATGGTTGTCTCTATTAATATTTCAGGTCGTCAATTTTCGCAGCCGAATCTTGTTGATAATATTCTTTCAACACTCGTAGAGTATAATCTACCTCCTAAAAATTTAAAAATTGAGATTACAGAAACAGCCATCATGGAACGAGCTAATCAGGCCGTAGAGATGCTTACCAAGCTTCAAAAAGCGGGGGTTTTAGTTTCGATAGACGATTTTGGAACTGGATATTCTTCCATGAGCAACTTGCAGGAATTTCCTCTCGATCAACTTAAAATAGATATCAGTTTTGTCAGAAGACTGGCAGAGTCTCCTGAAAATGTGGAGATTGTTAAAGCGATAATTAATTTGGCGCATAATTTGGGCCTTTATGTTGTGGCAGAAGGGGTAGAAACAGAACAGCAAGAAACTCTTCTGAGAAATATGGGCTGTGAATTCGGTCAGGGATATTTATTCTCAAAACCTATGAAGCTTGCGAAGGTTGAATCTTTTTTGAACGGTGATATTTCTTTAGGTTTATAAATAGTAATTATTACAGGTAGCTTAGATTGTCCGCGCGTTTTGCGTTATTTGATGAATTTGCTGAGTTAAAATCTTTGCTCGAAGCTTGCAATGAAAGGCATTACAGGTTGTAAGCAGTATTTGTGGATATTATAATGTTTTTATTTTAAAAAGAGCCAATATTCTAAATGGCTCTTTTTTTGTTTTTTTAAGGTGATTGAGTAATCAGTATGACGGTGTTGTAGTCTTTTATGTTATCAAAGGTAAAATTTAGAGTTAATGTATTGTCTTGGCTGTTAAGATACTTTAAAAATGTAATATTGCACAAAAAGTATCGATTACTGTTGCATGTGCGGTTCTGGCGTGCTAGGGCCGAATTAACATTCTGAATTTAGGTCTTTTTCAGGATGATGTTTGTAGAGGCGCGTTTGTCTCCCGTGAGAGAGGAGACTTATGGAAAAATTACCCCAAACCTGGATCAGGTTATGAGTGTCAAACGCAAGGGACAAAGCAAGGTTACGATTTTTCCGGACTGGTGCAAAGGCTGTGGCATTTGCGCTGCCTTTTGTCCGGCGAAGGTCATGGAACTGAATGATCAAGGCAAAGCGGTCGTGATCAGAGAGGAAGAATGTATTAATTGCGGATTCTGTGAGCTTCATTGCCCGGATTTCGCAATTATGGTTCAGCCTAAAGTGGATGATGAAATTCCGGCGGTATGCAGAGCTCTGCTGAAGAAGGCTTCATTGCCGGATGCCGGAAAAGATGAAGAATCCATTAAGGAAAAGGGATAAGGTGTAATCCATGGCCAGACCCAAAAAGAAACATAATAAAGAAATTTTTGCCCTTGGCAATGAGGCTGTTGTTGAAGGAGCCCTTTTGGCTGGGTGTAATTTTTATGCCGGTTATCCCATTACTCCTTCATCGGAAATAATGGAGATAATGGCTCAAAGATTGCCGACTATACCAAATGGCGCTTTTGTCCAAATGGAAGATGAAATCGGAGGGCTTGGTGCTATTATCGGCGCTTCGCTAGCCGGACGTAAAGCTTTGACGGCGACTTCCGGTCCTGGTTTTTCTCTTATGCAGGAAAACTTAGGGTATGGTTGCATAACAGAAACTCCTCTTGTCATCGTTAATGTCATGCGCGGTGGTCCAAGTACGGGTCTTCCTACTTCGCCCGCTCAGGGTGATGTTCAGCAGGCCAGATGGGGAACACACGGCGATCATTCAATCATTGTCCTTTCAGCTTCAAATGTTCAGGAATGTCTGGAGATGACAATTGAAGCGTTTAACCTCGCTGAAAAGTATCGTACTCCGGTAATTCTTCTTATTGATGAGATTACTGCTCATACACGCGAAAAGATAATAATTCCTAACGAAGATGAGTATGAAGTTTTCAATCGTACTCTTCCGACTATGCCTCCGGAATGGTATAAACCTTACGAAGAAACGGTCAGGGGAGTTCCTCCTATGCCCGCAATCGGTTCGGGGTATAGATTTCATGTCACGGGACTTACACATGATGTGAACGGTTTTCCTACATCCCGTCCTGATGAGGTTCGTGAATTTAACGAACGTTTATTCCGTAAAATAGATCAATTTCTACCTGATATCCAACTTGTTGAAGAAATTGATACTGAAGATGCGGAAGTTGCAGTCATCGCATACGGAACAGTCGCACGTTCAGCAGAGCTTGCAGTTAAGCAGGCTCGTGCTTTAGGTGTTAAAGCTGGATTGTTGAAACTCAAAACTTTGTTCCCGTATCCGCGTAAGGCGACTGAAAAGCTTATGTACAAGGCAAAGGCTATTATTGTTCCTGAAATGAATATGGGACAGATTTCCAGAGAAGTGAAAAGAGTTAATAATGGTCAGGTGAGCGTACGGACTATTAATAAAGTTGACGGGCAGATCATAACTCCCGCTGAAATCCTCAAAGTCTTAACACGGATATAGCCATGGCAGATATAAAAGGAACACAACTTATTCACGAGTATCTGAGGCATAACAAGAAGTTTCCGCATGTCTTTTGCGCCGGTTGCGGACATGGAATTGTGCTTGGTTCGTTAATCAGAAGTATTCATGGACTGGGGCTTGCAAAAGATAACGTTTGTATCGTTGCCGGAATCGGATGCTCCGGACGACTTGCAGCCTATGTTGATTTTAACACAGTTCATACCACTCACGGCAGAGCGCTTACTTTTGCTACCGGAATTAAGATGGCAAAGCCGAATATGCACGTGATTGTGGTCATGGGTGACGGTGACTCAATGGCTATCGGCGGTAACCATCTTATTCATGCTGCACGCAGAAATATCGGGGTTACTGCATTAATTCTTAATAATAATATCTACGGAATGACCGGAGGCCAGTGTTCTCCGACTACTCCGGCCGGTTCGTATTCAATGACGACCCCTATGGGACAAATGGAGCAGAGCTTTGACTGTGTTGAGCTTTGTACGGCCGCCGGGGCTAATTATGTTGCCAGAGGAAGTGTTTTTCACGTCAACAAGCTCGATTCCATGATCATGGAAGGCATTACTAATCCCGGATTCGGTGTTGTCGAAATCTTGTCCCCTTGCTTCACCCAGTACGGGCGTAAGAATAAGTTTAAATCTCCTGTAGATATGTATCATGCTCTTAAGAGTAAAGTTACACCGCTTGAGCGTTTCAACGCAATTCCCGAAGCAGAACGTGGCGAGAGAGTTCCTTCCGGTGTTTTTGTCAAAAAAGATAAACCTGGTCTGGAAGAAAAATTCTATGAAATGGCTGCACGATGTCAGGGGGGCGAGTAATGAAAAATCAACATTTAGAACGATTTGAAATTCGTCTTTCCGGTCTTGGCGGTCAGGGAATTCTTACTCTCGGTAAGGTTATGGGGTCAGGTTTGGCTCTCGGCCAAGGGTACAATGTTACTCAAACTCAGAGTTATGGGCCTGAAGCTCGTGGCGGCGCCAGTCGTTCAGACTTGGTGATCAGTTCCGAAAAGATAAGTTATCCAAAGGCGGAATCTGTTGATCTGCTTATAGCTCTCAGTCAGGAAGCGTGTAATATGTATTACCGCAATTTAAAGCCCGGCGGGCTTTTAATGATTGAAAGTGATTTGGTAAAGCAGCCACCTGTAAATATGTTTATAGGGCTTCCTTTTACTTATCTTGCCAAAGAGAAAATTGGTCTTGTCCAAACCATGAACACGATTGTTCTTGGAGCAGCAGCCTTTCTTCTTCCTTTTGCAGAGCAAAGGGTAATCCGTAAAAATCTCGAAGAGATTCTTCCGGCTAAGATTGTAGCGATTAATGTGAAAGCTTTTAATCTTGGATACAAAGAGGCTAAGAAAAACTTTGGTGATCCGGAAATGCTTTGGAAGAAAAACAGCGTTGTTGTCAAAGAAGACGATGAAGATTCAATTTAGCAATTAGTTAACCTGTCTAATAGAGGTCTTTCAATCATTTTGATTGGAAGGCCTTTTTTTGTGAGTGGAGTTTGTCTGTTTAGCACGTTGATTTTGCGGAATAATTACATCATAATTAAAAAAAGAATCTGAAATTTTGTTGAATTCTTCAACTTCTTCAAACTGGTTTTCTGTAAGATTTTTTAAATCCCAACTATCACAAAGTTCTTGAGGTTCGCGTGCTCTGTTTCGCGTTTTAATAACGATGATACTGCGTTCGCCGGTGGTTATAAAACTGGTGCGAACCAGATGGCAGTCAACATGGGCGGTAAGGCATTTTACTTGTTCCGAATCACTGAAACAGTTTCCAGCGGAAACAGCATTCCAATCTCCGATTTCAGGGATTTGTACTTCGGATTTTCGATTGAGAAGAACTTTAACTTCAGCAGTCCCATTACCATTTTCAAAAAAGTATGTCGTTTGAGTAATGGAAAGAAATCTGCGGGTTGTGCTGCCGTCGTAATTTAGAGAGGGGGTAACCGATAACGTTTTATCGGATGTGATGTGTTCAGAGTCAAAAGGAATAATAAAGGGCTGTTCCGGGTCATTTTTTCCAGAACAGCCCTCGATTGCAATCAAAAACAGCAAGCTTAAGATAGCGGTAACGAAAGGCAATTTTTTTGCCTGTCTGCTGAGTGTTATCACCATCATTTATTTATTCTTTTTAGCACCGGTGTATTTTTTTACATCAATATTATATTTTTTAACTTTATAATTAACGATTCTATAGCTGACTCTGAGATCTCTTGCAGCTTGAAGCATGTTTCCACGTGCTTTTTTCAGAGAGTCTACAAGAAGCTCCTGCTCGAATTTAGCGACAGCTTCACCGAAAGATAAGGAAGTATCTGTTGCGGTACTCTCAGCTGTCTGCAAAGTCGGCGGAAGGTGATAAGTGCGTATTACTTCTTCTTCACAAATCAGCACCGCCCGTTCGAGACAATTTTTCAGTTCACGAACATTTCCAGGCCAGTGGTATTGAGTAAAAAGATCAATGGCCGGACTTGAAATTCTTTTAATGTTTTTATCATATTCTTTGGAAAATATTTCTAAAAACTGTTCAGCAAGAGGTAGAATATCTTCACGTCTTTCACGAAGTGCAGGTATGAATATGGGGAAAACATTTACTCTGTAGAATAAATCTTCTCTGAATCTGCCTTCTTTCAGTAGTTTTTCAAGAGGTTGATGAGTCGCACATATCAGGCGAACATCAACTGTGATGGGGTGTTCGGAACCTACTCTTTGAATTTCTTTTTCTTGAATAGCTCTAAGCACTTTGGCCTGAGCGTCTAAGGAAAGTTCTCCGATTTCATCAAGGAACAAGGTGCCGTTGTTTGCAACTTCAAACAGACCGCGTTTGTTTTGATATGCTCCGGTAAACGCACCTTTCTGGTGTCCAAAAAGTTCACTTTCAACAAGTTCTGCGGGGAGAGCAGCGCAGTTCAGCTTTACAAGAGGTTTGTCTCTACGGGGGCTGCATGCGTGGATAGCTTCGGCCAGCAGTTCTTTACCTGTGCCGGATTCTCCGCGTAAAAGAGCTGTTGCTCTGCTGGGTCCAACCTGTCTGGCCTGCCGTAAAACTTGTTTGATGCTTTTTGAAGTTGCAACAAAGTTAGCAGGAGGCGGGACTTCCTGACCACCGAGCAAAGATCCTTGACTCAACATTTGAGCCTGAAGAGACATTTCTTCCTGAAGACGTGAAACCTGATTTGAAATCAGGGCAGCGACAACTTCGAGAAACTGTTTGTGCTCTAAAAGGTTATCCATAGGAAGGATCGGTGAATCTACACTGAGAGTTCCAAGTACGTTATGATCTTCTTTAGAATTTACTTTTTTAATGGGAACACAGATAAAAGAAAGTGATTTAAGTTCTTCGTCTGATCTTCCGAAGGCTTTGTTTAGAAAGTCGGTGTTCTCGGACATTCTGGGAATTACGACAGCTTGCCCTGTTTCGTAAACCCTTCCTACAACTCCCTTGCCGGGAGAATAGGTGACGTGGTCAATTTTGGCCGGACTGTGAGTTATCGACAGTTTTAGTTTTTCAGATTTCGGGTCCATGATGGCCAGAAATGCACGCTGGAAGTGGAGGTCTTTGGCTAGAATTTTTAAAATTGAGTTAAGGCTCAGCTCCAGATCATTTTGCGGAGCTATAGAATCGAGAATTTCATTCAGGGTAGTTAGGTAAATATTTTCCACTTTTTCCGGCTGTCCATTAATACTCATGTTTTATACTCGTGCCGTCCAGGCTGTCTTTGTTTTCAGCTTTTTCGAATCTTATCGGTCTTGAAAAGGGTGATGATTCGCGGTTTCGGCCTAAATTTCAGTTGTCTTTAATCCGTAAAAAGTCGACAGCCGCAACTTGGGTCGCGGCTGTCGAAATGTTAATTATCAGGATACAGCTTCCACCCCTAATTGAAGGGCTTTGATGTTGATATCCGCTATTTTGGGCTTCATGACAGATTTGATCGTTACTGCCAATTCTTCCGGTTTCAGGGGAATTAAGCCTGTCGCGCAGAGAGCTCCGAGAAGAGCTATGTTTCCGCTTTGGACCGCTCCGGCTTTAAGACCTAAGCTCTGGCAAGGGATGAAGTATGCTTTGCTTGCGCAACTGTTAACTTTTTCCTTGATGTAGTCTAAAGGAGTTTCTTCGTCTTTACCTGTTGAAACACTCAATGGATGGATATATTCAGTACTTGAAAGAATAACACCACCGGGTTTCAGGTAGGGAAGAGCACGAAGGGTTTCAAGCGGTTCGAAACCGAGAATTATGTCGGCTTCACCATGTGCTATTTTAGGAGAAGACATTCCCAGAAGAATTGCTGATTCAACAACTCCGCCTCGTTGTGCCATTCCGTGTATTTCTCCTGCAGTGACATCTGTTCCATTATCAAGAATTGCCTGTGCAAGAAGATTAGTGGCTGTCAGGGTTCCCTGTCCGCCCACTCCAGTCATGAATATACGCAATCTAGTACTCATTAGCTGTTCCTCTTTCTGGCTTTTATGTCTTTAGTCATTTGCAGACAAAGCATACAGCCAGAGCAAAGAGTTTCATTAATACTGACCCCGTCTTCGTCCTTTTCAAATGCAGGACAAGCAATTGCTTCCATACAGCTGATTACTTCGTCACTTTGGTTGGCAACATAAGCAGTCTGAGTCGGCTTTTTACCCAAAGCTCTTTTAGCAAAGAGCGGACATGGATCTTTTGCGATCAGAACTCTTACGCCTTGCAACTCTTTAAGCTCTTCAAGAGCCTTGAAAGTAGCTTTCTGGTTAAGCGGGCTGACAGTACGTATTTCGTTTACGCCGCATCCTTTAACGATTGCTTCAATACTAATCTGAGCTGGATTAGAGCCGAGAAGTGTTGTTTCAACTCCGGGATTAGGCTGATGTCCGGTCATGGCAGTTGTGCTGTTATCAAGAATAACCAGTAATATATTGTGCTGGTTGAATACTGCATTCACCAGTCCGGTAATTCCGGAATGGAAGAATGTTGAGTCTCCGATGAATCCAACTACAGTCTGACCGGAAGCGCGGGCAACGCCGGATCCGGCAGAGATAGATGATCCCATGCAAAGCAGAAAGTCTGCTGCATTAAGTGGAGGCAGAATTCCGAGTGTGTAACACCCGATGTCAGATGAGCAGACTGCTTCAGGTCCGAACACTTTTTTAGCGGCATAATATGTCGCGCGGTGAGGGCATCCGGCACAAAGGTTCGGAGGTCTTACAGGAAGACCTTCTTCTGCTGCACAAAAATCAATTTTCTCAGGTGTAAGCCCGAGAACTTCGTGAATTATTGCAGAAACGTTACCAGTGGAGTATTCTCCATTCAGTGGTAAGTTTGCATTTTCTTTACCGATAATTTCTATAGAAATAGAATGCTTCTGAGCTAGAACTCTAAATTCATTTTCAAGGAAAGGCTCAAGCTCTTCAAGAATGATTACCTTGTTCACAGATGACATGAAATCGGTAACAAGCTTTTCAGGAAGAGGAAAAGTAAATCCTAATTCGAGTAATTTGAACTTATCTGCCAGGCCGGAATCAATAAGAGCATCATTAATATAAGCTCTGCAAATACCCGAAGCAACAATACCTATTTTTCCGTTACCGGAAATTTTGTTGTACACGGATTTTTCTGCCAATTCGCGTAATTCTTCAAGCTTTTTAAGCAGCGCGACATGCATCGGGCGGGCAAAAGCCGGAATAGGTACGTACTTGGAAGGATTCCTTTTAAAACCTTCAGGAGCAGCCAGTTTGGCGATTGGGCCGTATTCAACAGGGCCGCGCAAGTGGTTTACCCGGGTTGTTGTTCTAAGCAGAACCGGAGAAGATGTTTCGCGTGACATATTAAGAGCGTCACGAGTCATATCTTTTGCTTCCTGCGCAGTAGAAGGCTCAAAGCAAGCCATGCCGGCAAGGCGCGCGTAGTAGCGGTTGTCCTGCTCGTTCTGACTTGAATGACAGCCCGGATCGTCTGCGGAAAGCAGCACCATACCACCGGGTGTACCAACATATGCAAGTGTCATAAGCGGATCAGCCGCTACGTTTACACCTACATGTTTCATGGTTGTCAGAGTCATTGCTCCGGCAAGAGTCGCTCCGCCACCTACTTCAAGGGCAACTTTTTCATTTACTGAATATTCAAATGAAAAATCGCCTTCGCTGGATAGGCGGAAGAAAGTATCGGGTACTTCTGATGAAGGGGTACCCGGATAACAGGTAACCATTTGTATTCCGGCTTCAATACCTCCTCTGACAATAGCTTCATTGCCTAACAGGAGTTTTTTTTGACCGGGATTATCGGCGAGAAGTGGATGAGCCATAAATGCGCTCCTATCTTAATTAAGCTTAGTCTTAAGCTCTACAATTTTGCTCTCAAAGTAGAGCCTCTGTGAGGGATTGTTGTTAAGCAGTCCCTGATATGCCTGAATTGCAAGCTGAATGTTGCCTGATTTCTCAGCGGCTTCAGCGAGTAATCTGTCAATTGTGCTTGTGAAGTTGTCACCGGTTTTGTCTTTGAGTGCCTGCAGAATTTTGACAGCTTCTTCAGGTTTGTCAGAAAGGATCAGACATTTTGCCTGTCCGAGAGATGCAACGGGAGACATTGCTTCATTTCTTTTTGCAATTTCTGCCCAGACTGCTTCTGCTTTCATGAACTTAGAATCGTCCATCCATGCTTTGGCGAGAGCCAATTCAACAGCCGGTTTCATATCAGAAGGAGCGGTTGTCAAAAATGCTGCAAGTTCTTCAGCCTTTTTTGTTCCGCTATATTTGATAAGAATGGTTCCGAGTTCACTTTGAGCTTTTACCTGTTTTTGCTGCTGCATGTACTGGTAGCCGGAAAAACCTGCTGCTAGAACAAGAATTACTGCAATCCCGATGGCAATAGCCTTTCCGTTTCTAAGAAGAAAATCGAGAAGAGGGTGGATGCTTTCGGGTGCGGTTGCCTGCACCTCGTCAATAAGGTCGTGTGTGGTCTGTTTGTTATCTTCCATATTAAAGAAGAGCCTCCGGGATATTGATGGATTTTGCACAAAGTTAAGTGCGCTTTATAAAGTAGTCTGACAAAAAGGTCAAAACTGAATTTTCAAGTTAAGGGTCCGTAACATCAGGTAAAATATGAAAGTGCCTGAAAAAGATTACAAAAATAGTAAAAAAAAATTACTATGTTTTTCAGTTATACGCCGAAAAATGCTCCTCATTGGTAATTGGTAGTTGACTTTTTTGCAATATCCTTAGTAGCCCAAATTGATCGATAGGTGGAAAATAAGTAATTTCAGTTAATATATCTTGTTTCAAGGTGGACTATAATGAATTTTGCAGAAGCAATGAAAGACGTAGCCCGTAAGGCTAAAAAAGCAGCACGTAAAATTTCGTGCGCAGACGGTTCCGTCAGAAATGGCGCTATTTTAAAGTTGGCATCTTTGCTCGAACAGGAGCAGGAATTTATCTTTGCTGAAAACCGCAAAGACCTTGATGCTGCAAAAGAGCGCGGGCTTGATAACGCTCGCATGCAGCGCCTCGAAATTTCTCCGGCAGTTTTGAATTATATGATTCAGGGTTGTAATGAAGTTGCTGCGCAGACAGACCCTGTGGGCGAAATTGAAAAAATGGAACGTCGTCCAAGTGGAGTGCTTGTCGGGAAAATGCGCATCCCTCTCGGCGTTATTATGATGATTTTCGAATCCCGTCCTAATGTGACTGTTGATGCCGCTGTGCTGTGTTTGAAAGCTGGTAATTCGATTATCCTGCGAGGCGGTTCGGAAGCTATTCATTCGAATTTAGCGCTGGCTTCGCTTATTCATAAAGCTCTTGAAAGTCAGAATCTGCCTGGGGATGCGGCTCAGGTTGTGGCTGTTACTGACCGCGAAGCTGTCAGCGAACTGCTGAAACTCGACGAGTATATTGATGTTGTCATTCCCCGCGGCGGAGAAGGACTGATTCGTGCCGTCGTTCAGCAGGCTACTATGCCTGTTCTCAAGCATTATAAGGGCGTATGTCATATTTTTGTTGATAAGTTTGCGGATATTGCGAAGTCTGTTGATATTATTAAAAATTCTAAAACCCAGAAGCCCGGTGTTTGTAATGCCCTTGAGGGTGTTCTGGTTCATGAAGATATTGCTGAAGATTTTCTGCCTGCAATGGCGACAATTCTCGGTGCATGCGGAGTTCAGTTCAGAGCGTGTCCGCGTTCAATGTCCTTGCTTGGAAATACCGCGATCGCCGCAACTATTGATGACTTCGGGTATGAATTTCTGGATTTAATTCTGACTGTGAAAGTTGTTTCAAGTCAGGATGACGCTCAGGATTATATAGCTCGATACGGTTCAAATCATACCGAAGTGATTCTTACAAAAGATCACGATCGTGCCATGCGTTTTGTGCGTGAAGTGGATGCTTCAATGGTCGGGGTTAATTGTTCCACCAGATTCAATGACGGCGGACAGTTGGGACTCGGCGCGGAAATAGGAATATCTACCTCAAAGCTTCATTCGTACGGTCCCATGGGAGCTAGAGAGCTGACCAGTACAAAGTTTGTTTCGCTCGGAGAATGGAATATCCGCCTTTAAAACTAAGTTTTTAACCTAGTTCTGTATGTCTTTTATTGTTTGAAATATTAAATCCCGGTGAGACTTGTTTTAAGCGCTCGCCGGGAATTTTTTGAGGTTATATTTTATGAAAATAGGGTTGTTCGGCGGCAGTTTTAATCCTGTTCACAATACTCACATTGATGTTTCATCCGCAGTGATGAAGCGTCTTGGGCTTGATCAGGTGCTGTTTGTTCCGGCAGGGAATCCTTACCATAAAAAATGTGGAACCATGTTGCCTGCTGAGCTTAGATTTGAATTGATTCAGAGGGCTGTTGATGGTTTAGACAATTTTGATGTCAGTGATATCGATATGTCTTCGATCGGTCCCACATATACGGTACAGACACTTAAAGAAGCGTTGAAACGTTATCCAGAAGATGAGTTGTATTTCTTAATGGGGCAGGATGCCTTCAATTCTCTGCCCGGCTGGAAAGATTGGGAAAAGATTCCACTTCTCGCGAATATCGTCGCTGTCAGCCGGGGAAAATCTGATGCTGGTGAAATGACTGTACTTCTCAAAAAAATATTCACAGACATTGATAATACAGACACAAATGAGTGGAAATTAAAGGACGGAAAGTCTGTTTACATAATTGATGATTTTGATTTTAAAATCAGCTCTACATTTGTTCGCAAGGTATGGAGAGAGGGCGGTGATATCAGCCCATATGTTCCTGCCGCAGTTGCTGATTATGTCAAAGGTAAAGCGGATGAATTCAATAAGTATTGGGGTTTAGAAGAATATTCATAATCTTTTCAGGGTGGATATTTTTTAAACATTCGCGGTTTTTGTTGCAATTGCTTTTCCCATGAAGTGAGCAGGGACGGCAGTTAAGGTCCAACTCCAATATGCGGTCATATTTACCAGCCGGATAGAATCCCCAGACTTTAGAGGTCGGTCCGAACATTGCTATAACGGGAGTTCCCACACCGGCTGCAAGGTGCATAGGGCCGGAATCTCCGGTTACCAAAAATTTTGCTTCCTGCAAAAGAGCTGAGGTCTGTCTCAGAGAAAGTCTGTTTGTGAAATTCCATTCAGATTTGCCGGCATTCAATATGTTTTCATCTTTACCTACTACCGCCCATTGGATTCCCTTTTCATCAAGCTGTCTTATAAGCTCTATCCAGTATTCGCGGGGCCATGCTTTGTCCGGGTGAGTAGCATATGGATGAAGTGCGATAAAATTTTTATTCAAATTTTCGCGTTTCATCATTGAAAGCGCATTACATTTTTCAGATTTTGTAAGGTAAATGTGGGGCAGAAGTTTTTTTGCCTCCGGGAGTTTTTTTTCAATTGCGGATGTGTAGCGTACAGTTACAGGTTTATCTTCTAGAACTTTTTCGAGTTTGGATGAACGTGTAAGTTTAAACAGTCTGCGCTCAAGGCTGAATTTTTTATAACGGGACACAGTGCCGCGCCAACGCATGGCAAGTATTCTGGATCTGAGTGTTGAGTGCAGGTCAATCAGTTCACAGCCTTCATATTTCAGCGCAAGCTCTCCAGCCTTGGAAATCCAAGCTGAATCTCCGAGATCATTTTTATCAAGTTTGATAATTTCAGTTATATGCGGGTTCTTTTCTAAGGGCGCGGCATATTGCTGTTTAGTTATTACGCTGAAAGTCCAGCCGTACTTCTTCGCCCAGAAATCTATAACTCCGGTTGTCAGGATTAGATCTCCAAGAGCGCTGAGTCTGAATATAATTTTGTGATTGTCTTTTAACGGGTGCATTATCGCGCTATTTTAATTGTGCAGAGCAAAAGGTCAATGTAAATTTTACCTTTGAATTTTAGCAGTATTGCTATTTGTCATGTCATTTTCTGTGAAACAGCTTATAAAGTGTCATCTGTTTTTATTTTAAAGTCATAAATGATTCTTCATTTCGTACTGATTCGGGGACGGCTACCCTATTTCTGTTGCACGGGTAGTATCCTTCTGATAGTTATCTAGCTATACTTTTTTGCGAATCATCGCTTTGAGTAACTTTAACAAAAAAATTAATGCTGGAACTAATACTTGCCGTCGGGCTGGCTACTGTCATATCTGCCTACTGTTCAGTCAGTGAGGCTGTTTTTTATTCTTTTCCACGGAGTAGAATAGAAAAATTGCGTAAGGAAGGCCATAAGTCAGGAATAATTCTGCACAACCTTCGCTTGAACGTGGAAAAGCCGATAACGGCTATACTTACACTTAATACTGTTGCCAATACAGCCGGAGCCTCGATTGCGGGAGCTGCGTGGAGCAACGTTTATGGCGCTGACACATTACCGTGGTTTGCGCTTGTTTTCACTCTAATTATATTATTGTTTTCTGAAATACTTCCCAAAACACTAGGAATTGTCTACTGCCACACTTTGGGGACGGCTCTTGCCCGCCCGCTGGAGATTATGGTCTGGATTTTTTCTCCTGTTATTTGGGTATGCGGATTTCTTGCCCGCCTTGTAAGCAAGGGGAGCAAAGGCCCTCAGGTTACGGAAGATGACATCAGAGCAATGGTCAGTTTAACTCGAAAATCCGGGGCGATTAAACCTTATGAAGCCCTCTCAATTGCTAACATCCTGTCGTTGGACGACAAGATTGTGGAGCAAATTATGACTCCCCGGACTGTCGTGTTTTCCTTGCCAACTGAAATGACTGTCGCAGAGGCTCATGTAAAGTACAGTGCATGGCCGCATAGCCGTATTCCTGTATATGAAGGTGATAATCCCGAGGAAATTGTAGGTGTTATCTACAGGCGATTAGTTTTTGAAGCGCTTGCAGATGATAAGGATGACGTCAAACTTTCAGAGTTGATGAAACCTGTCCGATTTGTACTCGAGAACATTACTCTCGACAAACTGCTGGTTAAGTTTCTTGAAAGTCGTATGCACTTATTTGTGGTGCTCGATGAGTATGGAGGAATGTCCGGCGTTGTCACTCTTGAAGATGTAATGGAAGAAATTCTCGGCAGCGAGATCGTTGATGAGACCGATCAGGTCGTTGACATGCGCGAGCTTGCTCATAAGAGAAGAGAAGAACTTATTGTAAGTCGGAGAAAGAAAACCTCTGACATTTAGAAATATAACGGAGAACAAAATGGCCAAAAAAAGCGGAAAAGGCGTATATATTGTTGCCTTGCTACTTTTTCTGGGAGGACTGGGATGGCTTGTTTATTCGGGTCTTTCTCAAGACAGTGTGTACTTTCTAAACGTTTCTGAAGCGCTTGCTATGGATGAGAGTGAGCTTGGACAGTCCAGACTTTTTGGTAAGGTCGGTCCTCAAAATATAGAAATTACTAACGGCGGACTTGGTGTCACTTTCGATTTGACAGATCAAAAGAATCTCGACCAAAGTATTCGGGTTGTATATCGCGGTGCGGTTCCCGATACTTTTAAAGTGGATGCGGAAGTCATAGTCGAAGGTACTTTTGTCGGTGGGAATAAAGCTTTTAAAGCAAATTCACTGATAACCAAGTGTCCTTCAAAATATGAAAAGGAAAGCCGGGAAGGTTAACTTTTTATTTAAAATGATCCTGTCAGGATTTTAATAATCCGGGCAGGACTTTTTGTGTTTAATTGTTTGATTAATTTATCCATTCATGGAGTTGATATAAAATGCAAATTATTGCCAATTTGATGCTTTTACTTGCACTCTTGGCCACGCTCGGTGCAGGAGCATATGCTTGCTTATCGCTACTGACAGGCAGGCGTAATGTACTTGTGCTTTTAGACAGAGCGAATATTGTTGTTGCGGGACTTGTTACATTTGCAAGTGTTATTTTGACTGTAGCTCTTCTCAGCCGTGACTATTCATATATGTATGTCTACGAGCATGTAGATAATACCTTGTCTCTTCTTTATTCAATTACAGCATTCTGGGCCGGAGGCGAAGGGTCTCTGCTATTTTGGATTCTTTCTATAGCCGTTATGGGGGTAGTCTTTTCGAGATTATCTTTATTCCAAGAATTTTCGGAAAAAACGCGCCTTTATTACTGGCTTTTTTATTTGCTCGTACAGGCTTTTTTCCTGTTACTTGTTACATGCTGGTCCAGCCCTTTTATGGAACTTGTTCCTGTCCCCACCGACGGAAGAGGACTTAATCCCCTGCTCAGAAATCCGGGCATGATTTTTCATCCACCGCTTCTATTTCTCGGTTATGCCGGATTTACAAGTCCCGCTGCCCTTGCTCTTGCTGCATTTATTTGCGGTGAAGCAAAGTCATGGGTTAAGCTTTGCCGCAACTGGAATATTCTTGCGTGGGTATTTCTTACCGCAGGAATTGTTCTCGGTGCATGGTGGTCTTATATGGAACTTGGTTGGGGCGGATATTGGGCATGGGATCCTGTTGAAAATGCTTCACTTATTCCTTGGCTCAGTTCTACGGCTTTTATGCATACCGCAATTATTGAACTCAGACGAAAAGCATTGCAGAAGACAAATGTCTTTTTGATGAGTTTGACATTCCTGCTCTGTATTTTCGGCACATATCTGGTTCGTAGCGGGGTTATTCAGTCCCTTCATGCCTTCGGTGAAGGCGGGGTGGCTCTTCCGCTTGCTTTGTTCATGATTGCAGCGCTTGTCTTGACTGCACTTGTTCTGGTCCTTGGACAACGCATAGAAGCCAAGTCTCTTTCTACTCTCGGAAGCAGACAGGGATTACTTGTAGTTGCAGCTTGGGCCTTGCTTGCTCTCGGTCTGGTTGTAGGTTTAGGCACAATGTGGCCTGTAATCAGCAAGATGTGGAGCGCCAATCCGGTTGGTCTTGATGCTAATTTCTACAACCGCGTTTGTCTGCCGTTATTTACATTGTTAATTTTGATCTTCGCAGTATGTCCATGGTTCAGCTGGAAGGAAGGAATCAGAGATAAGCGCGGACTCGCGCTCGTTCTCGTTTCCTTTATCGGCGGATTGGGTATCAGCTGGATGGCTGGATTGCATCATCCTTTAGGTCTCATTACATCCGCTGCGTCCATTGCTGCACTTGTCGGGATTGTCGGAGTTTTTATTTTTATACCTCAAGTTCGCAAAGTGACCTCAACCATGGGAATATACGGGATTCACTTCGGTGTTGCTCTTGTTTTTCTGGGAGTTGCATGGTCCGGACCGAATCAGGTTGTGGGTGAGTTTGTACTTGATAAGGGTCAAAGTGCTCAGATCGGTGATTACACTTTAACTTTTAAAGAGTTTTCCGAAAGTCAGACCCCGGCAATTGCTAAGATTGCTTCCTTGATTGAAGTTACCAAAGACGGCAAACATGTCGGACTTTTGAATCCTGAACGTAGAATATATCGTAATTTCCCTCAGCCGTTTGCTGAGGTTTCGGTCATCCCCGGACTTGGTGATGAAATTTACGGTGTACTGCTCGGTGTTGACGAAAAAGGCGCAGTAACGCTTAAAATAAGCGTGAATCCTCTGATCAACTGGATGTGGATCGGTGGAACTCTGATGTGTCTGTTCGGGCTGGTAGCGTTCAGGAAGACTCGTTTAAGTTAAGGCGGCTTTAAGTGGAAACTAATGAAAGTATAGCCCTTAAAGTGCGCAATGCGGCCAAGTTTTTTGGCACGAGGCTGATATTTAAGAACGTGAGCTGCGACGTGCACAAGGGGGAAATTCTTCTTGTGGTCGGTCGTAATGGTGCGGGTAAGACCACTTTGCTAAAGATTATGGCAGGTCTGTCACGACCTTCAGCCGGATCTGCGGAGATTATTACACCTCCTGAAAAAACAGCTTATCTCGGGCATTCCACGTTTATTTATCCCCGGCTCAGTGCTTTAAGAAATCTCTCTTTCTGGGCTTCAATGTATGGGCTTTCTCCATCCCGCGACGAACTTATGGTTTTGCTGCGCAGAGTAGGTCTTGAAAGGGCGGCGGAAGAACTTGCAGGTTCCTTTTCGCGGGGAATGGCGCAGCGTCTGAATTTGGCGCGGGTTTTTCTGATTGATCCTGATCTACTCTTTTTGGATGAACCGGGTACCGGACTTGATCAGGCTTCGCTCAGCCTTCTTCGTGAAGAAGTTGTTGCTTTGCGTGATCGGGGTGCTGCGGTTGTCTGGATCAGCCATGATGTAAATCATGATGCGACTCTTGCTGATAGAATACTCGGCCTTGCTAGTAGTAAGCTTGAGTATCTGGGGGCAGCGGCTGATTTTGATCCGGAAACAGTTCTCGGAGGGAAACCATGTTAAAACGAGGACTGATCATTGCAGCCAAAGATCTTAAACTGTCGGTCGGCGGAGGGCAGGGGTTAACGCAAGCAGTTCTTCTGGGACTTTTGCTTATCTTTGTTTTCAGTCTTTCGCGTCCGGCTGGACAACTTGTAGAAGCTCAGGCTGCGTCGGCTATATTCTGGCTGGCTTCTTGTTTTGGGCTGGTGCTTGTTTTTAATACTTTGTTTTCTATGGAAGAATCAAATGAAGCTCGATTGGGACTGCTTTCTTCTCCTGTCCCTCTTCATGCTGTCTGGTTCGGAAAAGGTTTAGCTGGATTCGGATTACTTCTGTGTTCACAGTTGGTATTTCTTCCAGCTACAATTGTGTTTCTCGGTCAGGACTTGAAAGGCTCTTTCGCCTTTTTTGCAATTACTGTTTTAGCTGCGGATTGGGGTCTTGTTTCTTTAGGGGCGTTGCTTGGTGCAATCTCTCAGGGACAGGCCGCAAGAGAATCGCTTTTATCAGTCATTCTTTTTCCTCTGCTTCTGCCTATCCTGCTCGGTGCAATACAATTGATGACTTCGGCTTTTTCCGGGGTTGAGGCTCTTGACCAATCATCGTGGCTGGGGATTATTTTGTCCTCATCCGCGTTATTCAGCGGAGCCGGCCTGATCCTTTTTCCTTTTGTATATAGTGGTGAACAATAATATGTTCATGCGTAAAAATATAACTGTATTACGGAGCGTAAAATGAGTCTTGCAGTTGCGGCGCTGATTTCCGGCATTGCCCTGTGTACCGGGCAGTATTTTATCTGGATGTATGCTCCCGTTGAGACAACTATGGGATTGGTGCAGAAAATATTCTACATCCATATGCCTATGGCGGTATGGGCCATGATCAGTTTTTTCGTAGTATTTATTTTCAGTGCGTTGTACTTGATTAAAAGAGATATTAAATTTGATTATATTGCAGGGGCTGCCGCTGAAATCGGTGTTGTTTTCAGTGGACTTGCTCTTATAACCGGTTCCCTCTGGGGACGGGCGGCATGGAATGTCTGGTGGACATGGGATCCGAGACTGACCACGACTCTTATTATGTGGTTTGTTTATGCTGCTTATCTGGTGCTCAGAACTTCGCCTATGTCTGCCGAACGCAGATCTTTAGTGTGTGCTGTCCTTGGAATTGTCGCTTTTGTTGATGTCCCTCTCGTTTTTTATTCAGCGCGACTCTGGAGAAGTGTACATCCTGCGGTGCTCGGGGCCAAAGGAGGCGGAATGGAACCTGAAATGTTAACTACCTTGATCGTCAATGTTTCAGCTTTTGGACTTTTGTGGCTGGTTTTGCTGGCTGTCCGTTTTCGTCAGACCCGTCTTGCCGGAAAGCTTGATGCCCGGTTGGTCTGGGATAATGAATAATATCAGGAGTAATTATATATGACTAATGAAACATACTTGCTTATTGCAAATATTGCTGTCTGGGCAGGAATAGCCGGATATCTGGCTTTTATTGCGGCCAAAGGTGTAGCTATGGAACGGCGCATCACACAGATGGAGATGTTAGATAATGACAAGTAAAAAACAAACAAATCCTGTCGGCAGAAGTTTCGCTCTTGGCGGCGGACAAAAAATTGTCGTAATTCTGCTTGGAGTTGCCTTACTTGTAATTTTTGTATCATCACTGACATACCGCATGAATCATCCCGGTAATAAAGTGGAATTCCAGCAACAGAAGGAATCATCCAGTTCGGGCATGAGTCAGGAAGCCATGGGTGAGAGTATGAAGGAAATTCGTAAGCTGATGGACCTCATGCGTGATAATCCGGAGGATATGAAAGTACAGCTTGAACTTGCAAATGCTTTTATGATGATTCGCGCTTATGACCGTGCGCAGACCTTTTTTGAAAAGGTTGTTGAAAACGAGCATGCTAATATAAATGCTTTGATGGGGCTTGGCATGTGTTACTATCAAGCTGAGAAGTTTGATAAGGCTGCCGAGGCGTTTGATAAAATATTGTTAGTTGATCCTGATGATTCCATGGCCCATTTTAATACCGGAATTATTAAGAAATATTATTTGCATAAGCATGAAGAGGCTGAAGAGCATTTTAAGAAGATCATCGAAAATCCTAAATCATCTGAAGATATGAGATCTCATGCCGAAGAAGAGCTAAAGAAAGAGGCTCACGAAGATTAATAATACTAAGGGGATTCGCTTTTGAAGCGGATTCCCTTTTTTCTTTAAGGGGTTTTGGGTTGTTGTGTGGTGAGTGGTTGCTTACATGGGGTTAGCCGTATTTTATGTTTTTTTTTGGCTTTTGACAGGTTATTTTATTTTTATTTAATGATTCTGCTTTACTTTGTTCGTTTTAAGGTTCCTGATATTGACAAACATGCTTAATGTTAGCTAATTTATCACTTCGAGATTTGGTATTTATCTAAAAGAAAGACGGATTTCCATCTTGCCGGAAGGGATCCCCGTTTTTGATAATAGTTTCCAGGTTTTGAAAATTTAGGGTCGCCCAGCCTTACTGGGTTATGGTATGGGTGTTCGTGTTTTATTTTATACTGTTTAAGATTTAATGATCACGAATTTGGTAATCCGGGCGTTAAGCCCTTAAAATTTGCAGTCAAGGAGTGTCTATGAAACGTTCATTGCTGGCTCTGTCGTGTGTTCTGATGTTGACCGTCGGTCTCGTCGTATTCGGCGGAGAAAAAAAAGCAGAAGCTTCTGCTAAAACTATCCTTCTCGGAGTTGCCGGGGCTCACAGTGGTGACCTTGCTTCTTACGGTCTACCTTCACTTGAAGCTGCAAAGCTTGTTGTTAAGGCTGTTAATGATGCGGGCGGTATAAACGGGGCACAGGTTGTTATTTCCAGTCAGGATGATCAGTGTAAGCCTGAATTCGCTACCAACGCTGCATTTAAACTTGTTTCCGATGAAGTAACAGTTGTTCTTGGTCACATCTGTTCAGGAGCTACCAAGGCTGCTCTTCCTATCTATAAAGAGTCAAACCTTGTTTGTATGTCTCCTTCCGCAACCAATCCACCTCTGACTCAGAGCGGAGACTATCCTAACTTTTTCAGAACAATTGCTTCTGATGATGCTCAGGCAGCTCTAGCTACAGATTTCGCGATTGATACACTCGGACTTAAGAAAATTGCTGTAATCCATGACAAGGGTGACTACGGTAAAGGTTTTGCGGACTTCGCAAAGCTTTATATCGAGAAGTCCGGTAAAGCAGAAGTTGTTCTTTTTGAGGGTGTAACTCCCGGAGCTGTTGATTATTCCGCAGTAGTCCAGAAAATTAAAGCTTCCGGCGCAGACAGTGTTATCTTTGGGGGATATCACCCTGAAGCTTCTAAAATCGTATCTCAGATCCGCAAAAAGAAAATCACCATTCCTTTTATTTCTGATGACGGAGTTAAGGCTCAGAAGTTCATCAACGTTGCCGGAGAAGCTTCCGAAGGCGTATATGCAACAGGTCCTCGTGATATCACTGGAAACCCAATGTATAAGGTTGCTCTTGATCAATACAAAGCAACTCATGACGGCGAACCCGGTGCATTCTTCTTTGAAGCATATTCTGCAACACAGGCTTTGCTTAAAGCTCTCGAAAGAGCCGATTCTACAGACTATGAAAAGATCGTATACGCACTCCGCAACCAAGAAGTTGATACTCCTGTAGGAAAGATCAAGTTCGATTCAAAGGGTGATGCTATCGGTGTAGGCTTCTCAATGTATCAGGTCAAAGACGGTGCATATCAGGAAGTTAAATAGCTCCAACCTGTGTAACTGATTCTAAATAAAAAATCGGTAAGGGGGGCAGGCTTAACGTCTGTTCCCCTGATCGTGATTCAGCAGGAACTTAAATGGATTATTTTCTGGAATTATTTTTCAGCGGCCTGACTCGGGGAAGTATCTATGCGCTTATCGCTCTTGGTTATACCATGGTTTATGGTATTATCGAGTTGATTAACTTTGCTCATGGTGAAGTTTATATGATTGGTGCTTTTGTCGGACTGACAGTTGCCGGAGTGCTTACCAGCTTTGGATTTCCCGCTACATCAATTATGGTTATGGCATCTATGGCTGCCGTCGTTTATGCTGCTGCTTACGGTTATACACTCGAAAAGATTGCCTATCGTCCTCTAAGGAGTGCGCCGAGGCTTTCTCCTCTTATTTCCGCAATCGGTATGTCTATTTTTCTTCAGAACTATGTGATGCTTTCACAGACTTCTGATTTTCTTTCATTTCCCAAACTTACACCTGAGTTCGATTTCCTTGAGAAGTATTCTTCTACGATCGGTTCATCTGACTTTCTAATAATTACGGTTGCTGCTTTCGTAATGATTGTTCTCAGCCTTTTTATCAAGTTCACCAGAATGGGCAAAGCCATGCGCGCCACGGCTCAAAACCGTAAAATGGCTATGCTTGTCGGAGTCAATGTTGATCAGGTTATATCTGCTACTTTTGTTATCGGTTCATCTTTGGCTGCAGTCGGGGGAGTTCTAATTGCTTCGCATATCGGGCAGATCAACTTTTTTATCGGTTTCATCGCAGGGATTAAAGCCTTCACCGCCGCAGTTCTTGGCGGTATCGGTTCCATTCCGGGAGCAGTTCTTGGCGGACTGATTCTTGGTTGGACTGAAAGTTTCTGCACCGGATATGTCTCCAGTGATTATGAAGATGTATTCGCTTTCGCGTTGCTGGTAATTATTCTGATTTTTCGACCTTCTGGTTTACTTGGCAAAGCTCCAGTTCAGAAGGTTTAATCGGCATAGATGTTCCTTTGATTCAGACCGCGTTAACGGCGTTCTGCCGATCTAATAGATAAAAACGGATTGTTTGAAATATGGAAGGCTTTAAAAAATCTTTATTGGTCTCATTGTGGTTCATGTTCTTAGTCCTGCCTATTATGGGGGTCTTCGTGGACTCAGTTGAGGATGTTGTTATATGGCGATTGGAAAGAGTTCTATACGTTGGTATATGTACTTTTTTCCTTTCTTACGTCTGGCGTTTCATGATTCGGAAAAAGGAAGCTGGCAACAAAGTTGATGAGGAATCCGGCGAAGAGCAGATTTCCACATATAGTAAAATTTTGTCTAGTCCTTCATTTTATTATCCACTGCTTGCCGGAATTTTGATTTTTGCACTTCTTTTCCCGAAACTTTTTTCGATGTATCAGGTCAATATCATGATCTCGGCGCTCATTTATGTGGTGCTTGGACTTGGACTTAATATTGTTGTCGGGTTGGCAGGGCTTCTTGATCTCGGTTACGTAGCTTTTTATGCGGTAGGAGCTTATTCCTACGCGCTTATGAATTTATATTGGGGAGTGAATTTCTGGGTTGCGTTGCCTGTCGGCGCCCTACTTGGAGCTCTTTGCGGGATTTTGCTCGGTTTTCCCGTGTTGCGTCTCCGGGGTGATTATCTTGCGATTGTTACACTCGGATTCGGTGAAATTATCCGGCTTGTGCTGGAAAACTGGGGTGATTTTACTCACGGCCCCAGCGGGATTGCAAATATTCCCAGACCTGACTTTTTCGGCTTGTTCACAGGTCTCTCAAACTCGATACATTTCATGTATTATTTGATGCTTGTGTTGGTTATGTTCACAATTTTTATTGTGAACAGACTTAAAAATTCCCGCATAGGCCGTGCGTGGCAGGCTCTTCGTGAAGATGAGATTGCATGTCAGGCCATGGGGATTGATAAAGTTAAAACTAAGTTGATGGCATTTTCTCTGGGTGCTACATGGGCTGGTCTGGTCGGTGTTATTTTTGCTGCAAAAACTTCATTTATTAATCCGGCCAGTTTTACATTCCTTGAGTCAGCAATCATTTTATCAATTGTTGTTCTTGGTGGTATGGGGTCAATCCTCGGGGTTATCCTCGGTGCCTTAGTGCTCATACTTCTTCCTGAATATCTCCGAGCTTTTTCCGAATATCGCATGCTTATTTTCGGAGCCACAATGGTGCTGGTGATGGTATTCAGACCGCAGGGACTTATTAGAGATGTACGACGGAAAATTGATATTAATGCCGTCAAGAAAGCCTTAGGTGAAGCCAATGAGTAATGAAAAAAGAACAGTGCTTGAGGTTAGGGGAGTCTGCAAAGATTTCGGAGGCCTAAGAGCCCTTGATGATGTCGATCTTGATGTGCGCGAAGGTGAGATTGTTGCTCTTATCGGTCCTAACGGAGCTGGAAAGACTACCTTTTTCAACTGTATTACCGGAATTTATAATCCTACTTTAGGCGATGTGAAGATTGATCCCAGCGGTAAAGGATTCAAGAGAATCAACGGGATGAAACCCAATCATGTCACAGAAATGGGGATGGCTAGAACTTTTCAGAATATCCGTCTTTTTCCATCAATGAGCGTTATCGAAAATGTAATGATAGGGTGCCATTGCCGTACAAAAGCAAGCTTTATCGGAGCTGTTTTTCGCGGTCCGGGTACTAAAAGGGAAGAACGTGAAACCATCATCAAGAGTTACGAACTGCTCAAAGAATTAGGTCTTGATGAATTTTCAGACGAACTTGCTTGCAACCTGCCATACGGTGCTCAGCGCCGTCTCGAAATCGCAAGAGCTTTGGCAACCGATCCTTTCTTATTGCTTCTCGATGAGCCTGCTGCCGGTATGAATCCGCAGGAGACTCTTGAGCTTGAAGATCTGATTGTTTCAATTAAAGAGAAACATAACATATCCGTTCTCCTGATTGAGCATGATATGAAAATGGTTATGAGTCTTTCAGACCGTTTATTCGTTTTAGAGTACGGCCGGGAAATTGCTCACGGAACTCCTCAGGAGGTCAGCCAGAATCCCGCTGTAATCAAGGCTTATCTCGGAGAAGATTTAGATGCTTAAATTAAAAAATATTAATACCTACTACGGTAATATTCAGGCCCTGAGAAATATTAATATCGAGGTCGCAAAAGGTGAAATAATCACCTTGATCGGAGCTAACGGCGCCGGTAAGACCACAACTCTTATGACTATCAGTGGAGTTGTTCCACCGCGTACGGGTGAAGTTTTATATGAAGGTCAGCCTATTCATAAAAAGAGTCCCGATAAAATTGTTAAAATGGGCATATCTCAGGTTCCAGAAGGACGACTCATCTTTCCAGATCTCACTATTACCGAAAATTTGGATATGGGTGCTTTTTTAAGGGATGACAAAGCCGGAATAAAAGAAGATATGGAACATGCGTTTAAGTTGTTTCCTATTCTTTATGAACGAAGAAAACAGCTCGGAGGAAATCTTTCGGGTGGTGAACAACAAATGTTGGCAATTTCCCGAGCGTTAATGGCCAGACCGAAGCTTCTTCTTTTAGATGAACCTTCACTTGGACTGGCTCCGTTAATTATTCGGCAAATTTTCGAAATAGTCAAAAAAATCAATAAAGAAAGTGGAACAACCGTTTTTCTTGTTGAGCAGAATGCGAACCTCGCTTTAAAGACAGCCCATCGAGGTTATGTCATGGAAAACGGGGAGATAATACTCTCCGACACCAGTGAAAAATTGCTGGCGAACGAGGATGTGAAAAAAGCATACTTAGGACTTTAGAGTTGACAAAAATTGGCCCCGCAGATACGCGGGGCCAACTACTTTGAATTACTTTTTAGAATCGGTTGAATCCGGGGCGAAAAAGTATATAATAAGAAATGATTTTTTTTTAATAAATTCCGGCTGGTCGTATCGTCCAGTCATAAACAATTTGCTACTTACAGTACCCCTGTTGTATTATCTTTAAAAGGATGGGCGGGGTTTGAGAGGAATCATAGTGTAATGATTTCTCTTTTCTTTTAGCTAGTAGTCCAAAATTATATGAGAGGAAAAGATGGAAAAGGTAGTTGGTCAGTCTTTGACTTTTGACGATGTTCTGCTTTTGCCTGCCTATTCGGAAGTGCTTCCCGATAAGGTGAACGTGTCCGCTAAACTGACAGAAGAGATTACTCTTGGAATACCTCTTATCAGTGCCGCAATGGATACCGTTACTGAATCTCAAATGGCTATTTCCATGGCTCGCCATGGTGGTGTCGGCGTTGTGCATAAGAATATGAGTGTCAGGGACCAGGTTCGCGAAGTTGAGAGAGTAAAAAAATCAGAAAGCGGCATGGTCACAGACCCTATCACTGTTCACCCTGAAGATACTGTCGGCAAGGCTCTTGATTTGATGGCTGAATTTAAAATTTCAGGCTTTCCGGTAGTAAAAGGTGAACACCTTGCAGGAATTATCACCAATCGTGATGTTCGCTTTGTAAAGGACAGAAACACTCTCGTTTCTGAAGTAATGACCAGTCGTAACCTTATTACTGTTCCACACGGAATAGCTTTCGAAGAAGCTAAAAGACTTCTCCATCAGAACCGTATTGAAAAACTTTTAGTTGTTGATGACGAGAATAAACTTACCGGTCTTATCACCATTAAAGATATCGACAAAGTCAAACAATATCCGAATGCTGCAAAAGATTCACGTGGCAGACTTCGCGTAGGAGCTGCAATCGGAGTCGGTCGCGACTTTATGGAACGCAGTTCGGCACTTGTTGATGCCGGTGTTGATTTTCTTGCTCTTGATTCAGCGCATGGTCATTCTAAAAATATTCTGGACAGCATAAAAGAACTTCGTTCCTGCTTCCCGGATGCGCAGATTATTGGTGGTAATATTGCTACTTATACAGGTGCAATGGCACTTGCTGATGCTGGCGTAAATGCTGTTAAGGTTGGAATCGGACCCGGTTCTATTTGTACAACACGTGTTGTTGCAGGTGTCGGTGTACCGCAGATCTCTGCAATCATGGAAGCTGTCAGAGCTTGCCACGATCGTGGTATATGTGTCATCGCAGACGGAGGCATTAAGTTCTCCGGTGATGTTGTAAAGGCTCTTGTTGCCGGTGCAAATACCGTTATGATGGGATCAATGTTTGCCGGAACTGATGAAAGCCCCGGTGAAAAGGTTCTTTATCAAGGACGTAGCTATAAACTATATCGCGGAATGGGATCAATCGATGCTATGAAGCAGGGTAGTTCTGACCGCTATTTCCAGAAAGATACAAATAAACTTGTTCCTGAAGGTATTGTCGGACGCGTTCCTTATAAAGGGCCTGTTTCTGAAAGTATCTACCAGATGATCGGTGGTTTGCGTTCCGGTATGGGATATGTCGGTTGCGGCTCCGTTCAGGAATTACAGGAGAAGGCTCAGTTTACTCAGATGACTTCTGCCGGATTCAAAGAGAGCCACGTTCACGATGTAATTATCACCAAAGAAGCACCTAATTATAGGGTTGATGCTTACTAATTAAAGTCAGGAGTCGTTATGAAGCACGAAAATAAAGTAATTATTCTGGACTTCGGGTCCCAGTTTACGCAGCTCATCGCTCGCAGAATACGCGAGGTGGGTGTATATTCCGAAATTCATCCTTGTAATGTTGATCCCGAAAAGATTAAAGCTCTGAATCCCGGAGCATTGATTCTTTCCGGTGGCCCTTCATCCGTACTTGATGTGGATTCTCCTCAGCTTGATCCGGCTTACCTTGAAATGAACGTACCTATTCTCGGTATCTGTTACGGTATGCAGCTTTTGACCCATAGCATGGGCGGAAAAGTTGTATCCTCTGAAGATAGAGAATATGGCCGCGCTGACTTTTGCGGAACCGGCGGATGTGAGTTGTGGCAGGGTATTGAAAGCCTTGAGAAACTGACTGTCTGGATGAGCCACGGTGACCGTGTTGAATCCATTCCTGAAGGTTTTAAAATCTGCGGAACAACTGAAAGCATTCCTTTTGCAGCAATGGCTGACGAGGAACGTAAAATTTATGCATTGCAGTTCCATCCTGAAGTTGCTCATACCGAAAGTGGAAATACCATTATTTCCAACTTTGTATTCAAAATTGCAGGACTTAAGGCCGACTGGTCTATGGCTTCTTTTGTTGAAAACAGTATTAAAGAAATGCGTGAAAAGATCGGAGACGCTCAGGTTGTTCTCGGTCTTTCAGGCGGTATAGATTCAACAGTTGTTGCAGTTCTGCTTCATAAAGCAATCGGTAAAAGGTTGCATTGTATCTTCGTTGATAACGGTTTACTTCGTATGCACGAACGTGAAGAAGTTATCGGTTTTCTGGAAGAACATTTCGAGTTGAACGTTAAATGCGTTGATTCCGCAAGGTTGTTCCTTGATAAGCTTGTAGGTGTTGAAGATCCTGAAAAGAAACGCAAACTTATCGGTTATACTTTTATTGATGTTTTCAATGAAGAAGCGCAGGCTCTTAAAAATGTAAAATTCCTTGCTCAGGGAACTCTGTATCCTGATGTTATTGAATCTGAATCATTTAAAGGCCCTTCAGCTGTAATCAAGTCTCATCACAATGTAGGCGGACTTCCTGAAGATATGGATCTTGATCTTGTTGAGCCACTTCGTGAGCTTTTCAAAGATGAAGTTCGTAAAGTTGCTGCTGAGCTTGGACTTCCTGAACATATCATCTGGCGTCAGCCTTTCCCCGGACCGGGGCTTGCAATCCGTATACTTGGTGAAATCACCGATGAAAGGCTTGAAATTCTGCGTCAGGCAGATCGGATCGTTCAGCATGAGCTTCATGCTACCGGCTGGTATCGTAAGATCTGGCAGGGATTTGCTGTTCTGCTTCCGCTCAAGACCGTTGGTGTTATGGGTGATGACCGTACTTATGAGCACGTAATTGCTCTGAGACTTGTTGACAGTCTTGATGCAATGACCGCAGACTGGAGCCGTCTCCCTAATGATATTCTTGCCCGTATGTCCAACCGGATTATTAACGAGGTTAAGGGTGTTAACAGAGTTGTTCTTGATATCTCTTCCAAGCCACCGGCTACAATTGAGTGGGAGTAAATTTACTTCTGCTTAAGGCGTAGAAAAAGTTTTAGAAATCAGGTACAAGATCTCAACAATTCATGAAAAAGCCTATACAGGATTCCTATTCTGAATCCTGTATAGGCTTACAGCGTATACATGGTTTTTTTGCCACAACGAATTAAGGAAATAATATGTTCGGAATCGGTACAACGGAACTTATTGTCATTTTGGTTGTAGCTCTGATTATAATCGGACCTCAAAAACTTCCCGAACTCATTAAAAACCTTGGCAGAGGTCTTTCTGAAGTTAAAAAGATGTCTAATGACGTTAAAAATACTTTAGACGCAGAGGTTTCCGCTGCGGATAATGAAAGACAAGCTAAAGAAGATCGCGCGAAAGAAGAAGCCCGCAGAAAGGCCGAAGTTGAAGCTATGGATAAGGCCCGTCAGGCTGAAGCCGAGAAAGCTGAAGACAAATCTGCTCCTGTGGCAGAAGCTGCTACCGGTTCTGATTCTGAAGGTGGAAAGGCATGAGCGGGAATGACAAAGACTCTCGTGAAGTAGGACAGGAAGAGCAGGAAGATTCGGAAAAACTCGATTCTTCCGGCGATAAGTCCGAATCAGAAAGCGAAGGCTCAACTTCCGCTGAAAAGACTGGTGATGAAGATGGTTCAACTGAGAGTGTAGATTCTGAGACAGGTGATCTGTCTGATGAAGAAGATGATCAGGATGAAGGCGATGAAGAACCGGCTATGACTTTTCTCCAGCATATGGACGAATTGCGTAGACGGTTTATTCGCATTTTTATTGCTTGCGGGGTTGGTTTTTTTGCTTGTTATGCCTTTGCGAAGCCTCTTTTCTCATTGCTCATGGCTCCGCTTGTAGCTACTTTACCTGAAAATTCTACTCTTATCTTTACTTCTCTGCCCGAAGGTTTTGTTACTTATCTTAAGGTCTCCTTTGTGGCTGGTTTTTTTCTTGTTTCTCCGTATATTTTTTCTCAGGTCTGGGGCTTTATTGCTCCAGGACTTTATAAGCACGAACGTAAGTGGATGATTCCACTGGCTTTTCTATCTGCCTTTTTCTTTGTCGGAGGAGCCTTATTTGGCTACTACGTAGTATTTCCCTTTGGTTGTGAATTTTTTATGGGTTTTGCGGATGAATTTATTCGGCCCATGCCTACGCTTCGTGAGTATTTATCATTCTCTTTGAAGCTATTATTTGCCTTCGGTTTAATTTTTGAAATGCCACTGTTTATCTTTTTTTTGGCACGCCTCGGAGTTGTGACTCACACTTGGCTACGCGCAAAACGTAAATATGCAATTCTGGTCTGTTTTATATGTTCTGCCGTTTTGACTCCTCCGGATGTCATTACTCAGACTTTGATGGCTGGACCGCTGGTTATTTTGTATGAAATTGGTATTTGGATTTCATATTTCTTCGGTAAAAGAGGCGGACGCATAGAAGAGAAGGCTAAAGCAAAAGCCGCTGCAGAAGCTGAAAATAATGATGATGATCCTGATGATTCCGGCCCGGATGGTGGCGGAGCAGCAAGTGAAGAATCTGCTGATACTAAAGAAAAAGATAAGAAAGACAGTAAAAAAAATAATTCTGATTACGACGAAGATATGATTGAAATGTAACGGCAGCCGTTTCGGTTGCCATGCTCAAGAGAGGTTGGTTTGTCTAATAGATCTGCATCGATTGCCCGAACTACGAAAGAAACGGATATTGCCCTTTCTGTAAATATTGACGGTGAAGGCCGTACTGATATTTCTACCGGAGTGGGATTTGCCGATCATATGCTTACCCTCATGACTTTCTGGGCGGGTTTCGATCTTGAATTGAAATGTAAGGGTGATCTTGAGATTGACACCCACCATACCCTTGAAGATATCGCGCTTGTTTTAGGACAGGCACTATCTGAAGCCATGGGTGATAAAAAGGGCATAAACCGGATCGGATTTGCCAAGGTTCCAATGGATGAAGCTTTGGTGGAAGTTGTTATTGATCTTTCCGGCAGGGCCTATCTGGTATATGATGATGACATTCTTCCGGCGATTATTGCCGGAGATGAACGTGATGTATGGCGGGAATTTTTCAAATCATTGGCATTTAAAGCCGGAATGAATTTACATATTAAGTTTGAATATGGACGCAACGGGCATCATCTTTTAGAAGGTGCTTTCAAGGCTCTTGGGTTGGCATTCAAACAAGCTCTGTCTGTAGAACGGAAAGGGTTACCAAGCACTAAAGGGAGTCTTGATTAATGAAACGATTTATCCCCATTTTTTTGGTTTGCTTTTTAATTCTGCCAACCCTTATCGGTTGTCAGAGTAAAAGCTCTATCGTTAAGCTTCCTCGTCCGGTTGGAACAGTTGCTGTTGCCGGTTTTACGAATCCTGTATTTAATTGGGAACTCTTGGCAGGGTATCTGCCGCAAGAAGGGAACCCTATCGATAAAAAAGTATTAGAGCAGCTTGATACCAAATTGGTTGAAATTCTTGGAAAGCATGGCGTTACCGGGTACGCGCGTCCAGCGATAACCCGTCAGTGTCAGGAAATCGAAGTTTTCGAAAATATGGGTACAAGACGCGAAGCCGCTTTCAGCTATTGGGTGAAAGTTGGTGAGTGTATGACTTCTGATTATATTCTTGTTCCTCAGATTTTGTTTTGGCAGGATCTGCGCGGAATGAAACAGGCTGATTTAAATATTCAGCCCGCATCTGTGGTTATTGATCTTTTTCTCATCGATGTTAACAACAAGCGCATTGTCAGAAGGTTTCACTTCGACGAAACTCAGCAACCGCTCATGGAAAATATGTTGCAAGCCGGCAAATTTTTTGAAAGAGGCGGTAAATGGGTAACTGGTCTTGAACTTGCTGATGAAGCTCTTCAGAATGGACTTATGGAGCTCGGTTTATGATTATTTTTCCCGCTGTTGATATTAAAGACGGACAGTGCGTACGTCTTGCTCAGGGACAGGCTGATGCTGTCACTGTATTTGGTAAAGACCCTGTAGCTCAGGCTGTTTACTGGGAGAATCAGGGCGCTCGTTATCTTCATGTTATTGATCTTGATGGTGCATTCAGCGGCGTTCCAAAGAATTTTGATCTTATTAATCAGATTTGTTCACAGTTAAGTATCCCGGTTCAGCTTGGCGGCGGAATCAGAGATATTGAAACTGCTGCTAAATATATTGAAGCCGGAGTTAAGCGATTAATTATCGGAACAATGGCTCTTGAAAATGAAAAAATGTTTGCAGAACTTTGCGCTCGTTTTCCCGGACAGATCGGAGTTTCTCTTGACGCTGTAGATGGTAAGCTCAAGTCACGTGGCTGGGTCGAGGATGCTGGAATTTCAATTTATGATATTATTCCTCGTATGGAAGCTGACGGTGCTGCTTTTATTATTTACACAGATATCAGCAGAGACGGTATGGAAACCGGTGTTAACACCAGCGGCCTTGCTGAGCTTTGTTCCAAGACTAAACTTCCTGTAATTGCAGCCGGCGGTGTTGCAACACTTGAAGATATTATGAATTTATATCCGCTTGTTTCTAAAGGGCTTGAAGGCGCTATTTCAGGTAAAGCTATTTATACTGGTTCGCTGAATTTGACTGAAGCTATCGAGTGGCTGGATAATAATTAAGGAGAAGCTATGAAAACTGTTGAAATCAAAGGTATGAGTTGTCCGCATTGTGTTGCTTCGGTCACTAAGGCTTTAAGTTCTGTAGAAGGGCTTAAAAACATCAGTGTCAGTCTTGAAAAAGCAGAAGCTACATATGAAGAAGTCACCCCTGTTGATGAAGCTAAAATCAAGGAAGTAATTTCCAAGATCGGCTTTGAGCCCGGCGCAGTTAAATAGTTTAAATTTGATGCTAATTATTAAGCCCGCATTCCATATGGAATGCGGGCTTTTTTATTAATTATATTTAAAAGTTTAGATCGTTTAAATTTTAAACCATCTGCGGCTTGGAAAAATCAGGCAGATTCTTTTCAAGTACATTGGCAGCTTGAAGCATAGTCGTTTCACCAAAAGCGGGAGCCATGAGCTGGAGTCCTACGGGCATATTGGTATCTTTACCAATTCCGACAGGGAGGCTCATGCCGGGCATTCCGACCAGATTCAGTGAGATAGTGAATATATCCATAAGATACATCTGCAAAGGATCAGCGGTAAGCTCGCCGACAGGAAAAGCTGTGGTCGGGCAGGCTGGGCCTGCGATTAGATCACATGATTCGAATGCTTTTTCAAAGTCGTTACGCATGAGTCTGCGTATCTGAGCGGCTTTGCAGTAGTAGGCGTCATAGTAACCTGCGGACAGAACGTAGGTTCCGATGATTATACGACGCTGTACTTCGTCACCGAATGCTTCTGTACGGGATTTTGTGTAAAGATCTATAAGTTCATCGGCATCTTTGGTTCTATGCCCGTAGCGAACGCCGTCAAAGCGTGAGAGATTGGAACTGGCTTCTGCCATTGCTATAATATAGTATGTGGCAATGGCGTATTCTGTCATGTTAAGCTTGACAGGTACGGTCTTTGCTCCGAGTTCTTCTGCTTTTTTAATGGCATTTCGACAGGTTTCGGATACTTCTTCTGAAAGTCCTTCACCCCAGTATTCTTCGGGAAGACCTATGGTCAGTCCTGAAAGGTCAGTGCGTTCAGCTAGTGCTCCGATATAATCCGGCACTTCACAGTTTACCGATGTAGAGTCTCTTTTATCGTGTCCCGCAATGACGCTCAGAACTCTTGCGGAGTCCTCGACTGTACGAGTCATGGGGCCGATCTGGTCAAGTGAAGAGCCGTAAGCAATCATGCCATAACGGGAAACTCTTCCGTATGTGGGCTTTACACCTACACAACCGCAAAAGGATGCCGGGAGTCTGATAGAACCGCCTGTGTCGGTGCCTAGAGCCGCAAAACACTGTCCTGCGGTAACGGTTGCACCGGAGCCACCACTTGATCCGCCGGGGACTCTGCTGAGGTCACAAGGGTTGAGAGTTGTCTGGTAGGCAGAGTTCTCAGTAGTGGAACCCATGGCAAATTCGTCCATGTTGGCTTTAGCTATAATGATGGCGCCAGCTTCTTTAAGCTTGGTGACCGATGTTGCGTCGTAAAAAGGAACAAAATTTTCAAGAATTTTAGATCCGCAAGTAGTTGTAATGTCTTTGGTTGCAAGAACATCTTTAATTACTACGGGCACTCCCCATAGCGGCTTAGATGAATCCGGCCCCTGCTTATCCATTTCTTCTGCCTGTTTCAGAGCCTCTTCCCCATTTTTAGCCAGCAGAGCTTTAATTTGAGGTTCGGTTTTCTCAATTTGCTGTAAACATGCTTTAACGGCATCAACAGCAGTGACTTCACCTGCAATGAGTAGGGAGTGTATTTCTGTGAGTGATTTTTCTATGAGTGAGGACATTATATAACCCGTGCAGTCTTTAAGTTTGTGAAAAAATAAAAGGGCAATTGTGCGTATTAATGCGGCCTTTATACTATTCTGGGAACAATAAAGTATTGACCGTCAGAATCAGGTGCATTGGCGAGAATTTCATCTCGGGTGTGCTCTTTGACGACAATATCTTTACGCAGAACAGTAGTATGCTCAACCGGGCTGAACATCGGTTCGACATTACTTGTGTCAATTTCGTTGAGCTTGTCCATATAGGTCAGAATATTATGCAATTGTCCTGCGAATATTTCAGTTTTTTCTTCTGATAAATCCAGACGAGCCAGATTGGCTACGCGCGCAACTTCCTCAGTACTGAGTTTCATTTCACTCATTGAAGTCTCCTTTAATATATCTCTATTGGTGGTGGTCAGGGTGAAAAAGCCGGTTATTGAGGCTTATTTTCTGCACCGTTTGTTTCGTTAAGTTTAGTCTGTGTTTCATCCCAGGCTTTAATTCTTTGCGCTCTTCTGTTTTTCGCATTAGCAAGTGTGCTTTTTACGATAGAAGCATCAATTCTGGTTTTTCCATTGCGTTCAGGGCGGAACAGGAACAGTTTTTGATTAGCTTTTCCATCAGCGTCCCAGTGAATAGGGGCCAGACTGAAATCTATATGCTGTGCATCAGCAATTCTTTCGTTTACAATTTCAGGGGTCCATCCGGGAGAGAATGTTCCGAGCTTGCTTGAGAATTTAATGAAATCATAACCTAGTGCAACCCAGAAATCAGGGGTACCCAGTCCTTCACGATTCATTACTTCTTTTAGGCGTACGGCTCCTTCACTGGCGGACCACCATGCTCCCGGAGCAACGGTCAGCTTAAGGTTATGAGCTTCAACGTCTCTTGCAGAGTTGAGAGCCTGACTCCACAGTTCCGGTCCGAGAAAGACCAGTGTGTCTGCTTCGTGAAAGAAAAAATGAGGAATCAAGAGCTGTGCCTGACGCCATGTGTCAGGAATAAATACTGCTCCGAAGTCTGTTTCAGTAAGTGGAGCGTCTTCATCCAGTCCGTCAGCTTCATTTTCAGCTTTTTTCTCAGGAGCTTTGACAAGTTTACCTACGACTTTACCCCATTTGGGGAAATCGTTGGGAGGATATGATTCCATTCCGGTGATTTTAGCGCCGCGGGATTTTGCCATATTCCAGAAGATCTTAGACATCTGTCGTCCGAATTTTTCCTGAGGGTAGAGAACTGCAAAATCGGTAATTCCAAGATCATTAATTGCTAAGTCGAGAGAAGCGCGGATCTGGTCTTCGGGGCTGGAGAAAAATCTCCAAGCCTGTTTTCCTTCTTCGAGATTTCCGGGTTTAGCCAGAAATGAAAAAGTAACTTTTTCCGCATAGGTTTCAGATTGTTCCAGCTCTTTGAAAGCTTTAACATTAATAGGTCCGCCAAGAACAGTGTACCATGGCGGTAAGTTTTGAACCCGTTCAACCCATCCAGCTTCTTCGGTATTGATTACCTGTACATCCACGTCGAGTCCGGCTTTGGTGAGTTCCCACTGCGCTGCACCTGCTCCGCGAATGATTTTCCAGCCGTAATCCTGAAAACGCCCGGATATAGGGAGTACTAAAGCTATACCTACGCGTGGAATTCCGTACTTGGCTTCAAGCGTGGAAATTATTTTATTAAATAAATGTTTGTCTACAATTTGACCACGGTGAACAATACCGGACATTGTCCGCCATGCCATCGGCCAGTATTCTTGGGCCGAAGATTGTCTGATCGCTTTTTCAAAAAGAATCAGCTCGTAGGGGAATTTTAAATTATTATCGCCTGAGATCAGTTCAGAATTGTTTTTAAGTTCTTGATCAGACTTGGAACCCAGGCTTGTGATAAACCAGCTTTCAAGCTCTTTTCGATCATCATCGTTTGGAGCAATAGAATAAAGTCTTTCCAGGGCGGCCAAAGATTCTTCATTTTGATCAAGACTGGAAAGATTTTTGCCTGCCTGTGAACGGATGTCCCAAGGGAGAGCACCATTTTCCATTGTTTCTGCAAGGTGTGTTCTAAGCGTCGAAAAATTTTTAATGGCGAAAAGAGAATCAAAGTAGCATTTTTGCCATACTTCGGAACTTAAAGCCTCGGGCGATTGCTGTTTCCACTGCTCAAGTCTTGCTTTAGCTTCGTGATAGTGCCCTGATTTGTACGAGCTAACAGAAAGTCTTTCAAGGGCCGGCAGAATGATTCTTTTAGGAACATCAGTGCGTTCAAGAAGACGGGTGTAATATAGCTCACTGGCAATATAATCTTTTTTAAACCATGCTTGGTCGGCGGTCTTAATCAACTCATTTGTGGATAGCATTTGAGTAGAAATAGTGGAGCTGATCGGTTGCTTTTGGAGCGACACGCAGCTTGTAGTTGTGCTTAAGATTGCAGCAACCAGAACTAGGGCGAAAATATGAGAGAAAAGCCGGAAGGATTTCTCGTGATTCATTGAGTTTTCCATGCACAGTTTGTGGCCCATGAAAGTCAATACGTCAATGGATTTGGACTTTGCATGGTATGTTTTATAAAAAAAATCCGGCCAACTCCATTTAGGAGAAGGCCGGATAAAGCTATACTGAGTGGATTGTCATTGCAAGTACGGGATTCATGAATGTTTTACCGGTTATCGGCTTTAAACAATCTCCTGACTTAGACAATTCTAATTATTTTACTTCGGTGTAGTCGGCGTCAACAACATCTTCGTCGTTTGCCCCTTTTTTATCATCTGCAGCACCGGCAGCGCCTGCTTCACCCTGATCAGCACCAGCCTGATTCTGGTTGGCATAAAGCTGTTCAGCAAGTTTATGAGAAGCCTGTGAAAGAGCTTCGGTCGCTTGCTTAATGGCTTCAACGTCTTCGCTGTCTAAAAGCTTTTTAAGTTCTTCAGCTTTAGCTTCGATGTCGATTTTCAGTTCTGCATCCACATTGTCGCCTACTTCACGCAGTGACTTTTCAGTTGTGTAGATCAGAGAGTCAGCCTGATTGCGTGCTTCAATGAGAGTCTGCTTTTTCTTGTCATCTTCAGCGTGAGCTTCAGCATCTTTAACCATCTTTTCAATTTCGTCTTCAGAAAGACCGGATGAAGAGGTGATCTGGATGGACTGTTCTTTACCGGTGCCCATGTCTTTTGCAGCAACTTTGACGATACCGTTGGCATCAATGTCGAAGGTTACTTCAATCTGCGGAACACCACGGGGAGCTGCTGGAATTCCGGTCAGTTCGAAACGACCGAGAGTCATGTTGTCACCAGCCATGGGGCGCTCGCCCTGAAGAACATGGATGGAAACAGAAGGCTGATTTTCAGCAGCAGTAGTGAAAACCTGACTTTTGCGGCTCGGGATAGTTGTGTTTCTTTCAATAAGCTGAGTAAAGACTCCGCCCATTGTTTCGATACCCAGAGACAGAGGAGTTACATCAAGCAGGAGGACGTCTTTAACATCACCGGCGAGAATACCACCCTGAATGGATGCACCCATTGCAACAACTTCATCAGGGTTCACGGAGCGGTTAGGCTCTTTACCGAACAGTTCCTGAACTTTCTGCTGAACTAGGGGCATACGTGTCATACCACCGACGAGGATTACTTCGTCAATGTCCGAGGCTTTCAGGCCTGCATCTTTAAGTGCTTTCAGGCAAGGAGCTTTGGTGCGGTCAACAAGGTCTTCAACCAGTTTTTCCAGCTTAGCGCGGGAAATTTTAACCATAAGGTGCTTAGGACCGTTCTGGTCAGCTGTGATGAAAGGCAGATTGACTTCAGTTTCTGTGGAAGTGGAAAGTTCTTTCTTGGCTTTTTCGCCAGCTTCTTTAAGACGCTGTAGAGCCATGCGGTCCTGAGAAAGATCAATACCGTTCTCACGTTTGAATTCTTCAACGAGATATTTGATTATGCAGTGGTCAAAATCTTCACCACCAAGGAAAGTGTCTCCGTTGGTTGCGCGAACTTCAACAACATTGTCGCCGACTTCAAGGATGGATATATCAAAAGTACCGCCACCGAGGTCGAATACAGCAATTTTTTCGTTTGCTTTTTTATCAAAACCGTAAGCTAAGGAAGCAGCAGTAGGTTCGTTGATAATACGCTTTACTTCGAGACCTGCAATTCGTCCGGCATCTTTTGTTGCCTGACGCTGTGAGTCATTAAAATAAGCAGGAACTGTGATGACAGCTTCAGTTACTTCTTCACCGAGGTAGTTTTCAGCATCTTTTTTGAGCTGCTGAAGGATGATTGCTGAAATTTCAGACGGGCTGTATTTTTTGCCGTCGATTTCAACCCAGGCGTCTCCGCCTTTTCCGTCTACAAGTTCGTATGGACAATGTTTTGACCATTCTTTTACTTCAGGCGAATTCACCTGACGGCCCATGAGGCGTTTGATCGCGAAGACAGTTTTTTCAGGGTTGGTTACAGACTGGCGTTTAGCAATCTCACCAACAAGACGGTCTGCGTTAGTAAAAGCTACGATAGAAGGTGTTGTACGTCCGCCTTCTGGATTTGTTACGCATTTAGGGTCTTTCCCTTCCATTACGTAAACGCAAGAGTTGGTTGTACCTAAGTCGATTCCAATTATTTTACCCATATATTAATTCCTCCTGATAAGAATTCATTTTGTTTGCTTTATCAATTAATGTCTAAATATCACTTGTAAAGATGCAAATGCATTTAATTAGGTTAATTTATTAACCATGACTTTCGCAGGACGGATTATTCTGCCTTTCAGAACATATCCTCGTTGCATTACTTGAGCGACCGAGCCGTCCGCAAGTTCTGCAACTTGAGCCATTCCCATTGCTTCATGAAAGTTCGGATCAAAATCTTCACCAGGCTTTCCAACCGCTTCGAGACCGTGTCTGCTAAGGGTTTCCAGAAAAAGTTTTCTAGTCATATCTACACCCATTACGAAATCCTTGCATGCGTCTAAATCTTTTGCATGATTAAGAGCCAGATCAAGGTTATCGAGAATAGGAAGTAAATCCGAAAGGATGTTTTCCGCAGCGAATTTTTTAAGTTCATCGGTTTCGCGGGAAACTCTTTTCTTGAAATTTTCACTGTCAGCCAAAGCTCTTAAGCGATCTTCTTTGGCTTGTTCCATCACATCGCATGTTGAGCAGATATGTTCCAGACACAGAGCTTTCAGCTCGTCTTCGCTTAAAGTCATCTCATTTGCAGCAGCTTCATCAGCTTCAGGAGCGACATTTTCTTCTTCGTTCATTTCTAAATTATCTTTTTTTCCAGGCATGGATTCTCCAGTGACATGAATTAACGGTCTGCGAACCTTGAAAAGGTCTGTCAGAACGCGTAATTAGAGAAATAAGCATCTCGATAGGCTTGTCAACATCTCTGATGGGTTCATATGTTACTTTTTTGTGTTCAATTGTGATTTTTAAATTTTGAATACTCCGTTTTCATATATTACTTTTCGCTTTCCGTCAGCTAAATTTGCAACAATGATCTTCTCTTCAGTGTTTACAAGATCCCAATGTGTGCTGGATGTATTGAATCCAAGTGCGTCCATAAATGGTTTATCAAGCATTTCAGGTGGACCGGAGAAAGTTTCAAGCAGTGATTGCCCAAGGGCAATATGACAGCTTCCAAATTCTCCTCCGAAGTTTTCATCTAAAATAGTTTGAGACATGAAGTGGTCAACTCTGGAAAAGCTTGAGTCGGTTAGAGAGAATTCGCCGACACTTCTTGCTCCGCCGTCCGCGCGTAATTGATCCAGCAAGAAATTTTCCCCACCCATGGCAGTTGCTTTGATAGCAATCCCGTCTGAGAATTCGAGGTGAACTCCGTATACCATTCGATCCATATATAATGATGGGAGGTCCGCAAAATAATATCCGTTTACGGTGCGGCAGTCCGGAGAGATGTATACTTCATAACTGGGAACATTGCCGCCGTTTGATCCCTGCCATTGCCTGTTTGCTCCCGGAGAAAAATATAAATCACATAATTCTGATTGTATTTGAATCGTTTTGATATCCATTGAACTTAACCAGAGGGCTATTTCGGATGTTTTTTCTGAAATTTTCTTCCATTCCTGAGCAGGAGACGGCATGTTTAAATAGCAGGCTCGCATTAGCTTGATTGTGTATTCTTCCAAAGAAAATCCAGCCTTATCCGCTAAAGCCTGTGTCGGGTAAACACATTCAGTCCATGCCAGTGAGCCGTATATTTTTCTTTTTTCAAGACGCTGTCTGAATTTGTTTGAAGCTTTTTTGTTAGCCATTATTGACAGGGGGTCAATTTCAGCCATTGCATCGACTTCTTCCGGTGCATGAATTCTGATAACTCCGCGGGCAGTGTCATACAGTTCTGTTTTACCGGGCGGAAAGAATGTCAGTTGACCGTAGCTTGAGTTTATATATATTTCGGCTTTCATGGCAGGTGTCAGAGCTGTTTCCATTACCGGATGCATGTGTTTTTCGATCAAAAGGGCAAAGAGAGCTTCTGCAAGCGGAGTGGCAGTGTTGTCATATTTTATGATAATGATGTCCCGATTTTTAAACGAACTTTTTAATTGAAGTTCAAGCGCCCCGATCAGAACTTTGGCATACTCGCGTAAATCTTCATATGGGAATAATTTTGTCATTATGTATTTGGTGGTCAGAAGGTTGGTAGTGTATAGTTTATTCACTTAGATAATAAAATTAGAGTTTGAGTTCGAGATGTTAAAGGTTTTATTAAACGTAATCCACCACAAAAAAAAATATGAATGCAATCGAAAATAGAAAAAAAGAGCAGAGTTCTTGTTTTTAGCTGTTAATAACAACTTTATTTATTTTAAATATACCGTCTATTTGAGATTGACTTTCAATCAGTATCAAGTCTAAACAGAATTTCGCAAAGAGAAAACGGACTTAATAATGTTGAAAATGAAAATCAAGGTCATATATATTGAGAGGGAAGTTTATGTCAGTTTCGCTTAGGTCGATGACTAAAGATCAGAAGGGTGTAGTTGTTTCTGTTAATGTAAGTGGCGAATTGGGGCGCAGAATAAGAGATATGGGGCTGATTCCCGGAACGGAGTTCAGAATTGTGGGACGCGCTCCGCTTAAAGATCCTGTTGCACTTCGTATGAAAGGTTTTACTCTGACTCTTCGTAATAATGAAGCTGATTTTATTACCGTCAAAGTAGAGGAATAATATATGAGTGATAAATTTTTTGTAGCAGTTTCAGGGCAGCCTAACTGCGGTAAAAGCACAATGTTTAATGCTTTGACCGGTTCTACAGCCCGAGTCGGTAACTACCCCGGCATAACTGTTGACCGGACCGAAGGGAATTATACTAAAGATGGTGTTTCGATACGTCTGGTAGATTTGCCTGGAACCTATTCTTTAACTTCTTACTCAATGGAAGAAGTTGTTGCCAGAAATGTTATTGTAGATGAAAAGCCCGATGTTGTTATCAACATGCTTGATGCAACATCTCTGGAAAGAAGTCTTTATCTGGCGGTCCAGTTCATGGAGATAGGAGTTCCTGTTGTTCTCGGCCTTAACATGATGGACGAGGTCAAGAAAAAGGGAATCCGTATAGATTCGAAAAAGCTTTCCAAGCTTATGGGTGTCCCTGTTATCGAATGCGTTGCCCGTCGTGGTCTCGGTACAGATGAATTGATGCAGGCTGTGCAACAGGTGGCCGATAAGACTAAAGGCAAATGGACTCCCGTAAATATTTCATACGGTCATGATCTTGATCCTGCAATTGAAGAAATGACAGCATTGATCAAAGAAAATGAGTTCATGACTGATCGTTATGATCCGCATTGGCTGGCGGTTAAATACCTTGAAGAAGATGAAATTGTTATCAAGAATGGGCGTAAGGCCGGAGCATTGGCGGAACAGTTGCAAGCGATCGTTAAAAGAGTTTCGGATCATGTCCAAAAAACTCTAAACACTTATCCTGAAGCTATTCTTGCCGACTATCGTTACGGGTTTATCAATTCTATTCTTAAGCAGGGTGTCATCAGCCGGGAAGATAACCTTCGATTTGATTTTTCTGATAAGGTTGATACCGTTCTGACTCATAGATTTTTGGGACCGATCATTATGATCGGTGCCATGTATGCAATGTTTTACGTAACATTCACCTTCGGGGCTTATCCACAGGGCTGGGTTGAAGACGCCTTCGGCTGGTTGTCTTCTACTGTCTCGGCAGTGCTGCCTGACGGATTATTGAAATCCATGCTCGTGTCCGGCGTAATTGACGGCGTCGGGGCTGTTATGGGCTTTACCCCGCTTATCCTTATCATGTTTGCGATGCTCGTTTTCTTAGAAGATCTCGGCTACATGGCCCGTGTTGCGTACATGGTAGACAGAGTTTTTCGTATGTTCGGTTTGCATGGAATGTCGATTATGCCATTTATTATGGCGGGTGGACTTCCCGGTGGTTGCGCTGTTCCGGCCGTTATGACTTGCCGTACATTACGGAGTCCTAAAGAAAGAATCGCGACAATCCTGACTGCTCCGTTCATGATTTGCGGTGCTAAGGCTACAGCTTATATTATGCTGGTCAGTGCCTTTTATCCTGAGTCCGCAACATCTGTGATGTTCTTTTTAGTACTTATCTCGTGGGCCTTGGCTCTTTGTGTCGGCAGACTTTTGCGCTGGACAGCTTTAAGAGGGGAATCCACTCCATTTGTAATGGAGCTTCCGCCTTACAGACTTCCAACTATTCACGGTGTTGCTATTCATACGTGGGATAGAGTTTGGCAGTATATCAAGAAGGCAGGGACTGTAATTCTCGCCATTTCAATCCTGATGTGGGCTTTGATGACTTTCCCTCAGCTTACTGCTGAAAGAGTTGACGATTATGAAGCACAGCGCGCACAGGTTACTGTTGAAAGTAAAAATTGGGATGGCTCTGAATATCAGAAACAAGTGCAGCTTGATAAAAAGTTGAGTGTTATTGATTATTCTAAAGGTGAGGAAGCTCTTAAAACCTCATATGCCGGACGCATGAGCAACGCTATATCTCCGGTAACGAATCTTGCGGGCTTCCCGTGGCAGGCAAATATATCTTTTATCGGCGCATTTGCCGCGAAAGAGGTTTTCGTCTCCACCATGTCCACTGCCTATTCACTGGGTGAAGAAGATCCTGATGATGCAACCACTTTGAGTCAGAAAATTGCAGCCGATCCAGCATGGACTCCAGCGGTTATCTGGTCGGTATTCATCTTCATGCTGGTTTATGTGCCGTGTATGGTCACGGTTGCGGTAATCATTAGAGAGACAAACTGGAAGTGGGGACTGTTCTCAGTATTCGGTTCGCTTGGATTTGGTTACTCACTATCGGTTCTGATTTATCAGGTTGGTACTTTACTAGGGTACTAAATTAGCTAATTATATTACTGATTATATTAAATGTTAAAACGCCCCGTACTGTTATCAGTGCGGGGCGTTTGTTTGTTGATGAACCTGTCGATGGTTAGTTCTTTTCACTCTTAATATCTTTTAATTCGGGATGTCGATCATAGAAACCTTTCAGGGGTTCCAGCAGAACCTTGCACCTCGGGCAAAGCTCATTTTGAGGAGCTTCTCCTATACCAAAAGGAGTCTCGCATGTTGGACAAATTGTGTCTTCTAATTCTACCATTTTGCTTGGTAGTTTTGGTTTATAAAAAACACTGTAGCCGATGATGATTAGCCCTATAGCAGTCATAGTCCAACGGCCAGTCAATCCGATATGTTGTCCTCTAATTGTTGTAATATCTAGCTCTGAAAGAGGCATGCTCCATAGGATAAGAATAATTCCAAATAAACCGATCACAAATTTTGTAAAAATTGATTTTAATTTATTTTGCCTTTTTCGGGTTTCGCTTAAACTCATTATGTTTACTCTTCTTTGATTTTGAAAATGCTGATTCGAGATATTGAGTTATCTGAGAGTAGGCCTCCGTGCTCAGTTCTCCCGCTCCTTCAGCAAGAGATCCAGGGGCTGTGGCAAGCCCATCCTCAACAAGTGCTCCCTTTGTAAAATCTAGTACAGTTTGTGCTCCCGGCGTCGTAGCTATCTTAGTTGCAACAGATGTTGCTGCGCTCGAAACAGCAGGGCCGGCTGCGATTCCTGAAGCCAAAGCAATCGGTAGTGCCCCTGCCCCGAAAGCTATCTTTGTATATTTTTGTAACTCTTTATTTTTCTTAAATTCATCTACCGTTTTCCCGACAGCCTCACCCGCTGCATCTGCGCCCTTATCAAGAGCTTTTATCGCAGCCTTTCCACCTTCGGTAGTAGCTTTTTTAATGCCCTTAATGCTTTTATCCGTTGCCCCTTCAAGTCCTTTCGGTATCGCAGTAGAAGCTTTACGTAATCCTGAGATTATTTTTGAAAAAGCTCCTTCCTTTTTTTCCTCACTCTTTCCAGCCAATCCCGTCCGGTCATGAAAATTAATCGGATCATCAAGGCAGTAACCATAAACATCCACATCTCCGCCAGCTAAACCGATTGGATCGGGGGTTATGAACCTGCCGATGGTAGGATTATATTCGCGATATCCCAAATGTACGAGTCCGGTATCTTTGTCTGTCAGTCCCGCGGCGAATCCTAAACAGACCTCTAAACGGACTCCGCTATCGAGTAACACATTACCAAACGAATCATATATAATCCGCTTTACATCATAACCTCTTTCGTCTGCAACCATGAAGATAGTGCCGACTTGATTTGTAGCAAAGAGAAAGGTGCGTCCTTCAAATGTCATGCTGACGCGATCGCCTTCTTCGTTATAGGTAAAGACTTTCGGGTGTAATCCTTCCCCGTCTGTTACAGCAATAAGCGTGGTCAAATCATGCCAGAGATATTTTTCGACAACCTTACCGTTGATAGATTTAGCAATTCTCCGCCCCAGAGGATCAGAGGTATATTTGATTCTGCGTCCGTCCGGCAGATGTACTTCGTGGAGCGGGCCGGATTCAAGGTACGAGTATCTCGTCACCTGTCCGAGATCTGTTTTCATGATCATACGGCCTTGGTTGTCGTACATATATTTTACTTCGCCAGCTTGAAGAAGCTGCATGTTCTGGCCGTACTTAAACAATCGCGGCTTTGTCTGCCGAGTTTCCGCGAATAACCGTTCTCCGTTTTTGCCGTACTGATAATGTTCGATAACAGCGTTGTCACAGAGGACTTTGCTGAGTCTGCCGCCGTTGTCGTATTCATATTCACGTTCAATCGCTTCTGGATCAAGAACTATGCCCGTGTATATGATTCTGCTGTTTTCATCTCGAATGTTTTCGCCCGTGCCATTTTCCGCCTGACGCGGCTGATTTCTTTCCACTTCTGCGAGCAGTTCCTGTCCGTATTGAGTTTTTCTCAAATCTTTAACAAGTGGCAATTCGGGATTTTCAATAATAAACTTTGCGTGGAGATTACGCTTGGTTTTCTTAAGATATTCTTTTTCGTATTCCATTTCTCTAAGCTTGCGTTCCCATAACGCCCTGCGTTCAGGGGACATCATGCTTGGATACATGCGTTCATGAGCTGGAAATTCTTTTAGGTAATAATACGGGCTATCCATTTCTTCCGGTCCCTCAAGAATTGAGTTCGGCACCACATCGTACATCATTTCCAGAATGTCTTCAGGAGGCAATGAGTTCTTGTACAATCTGACGTTAATTGGAATGTCTTTGCCTTCTTTTCTCTCAATTTGTAACCACCGGGGTAAATCATATTTTTTATCCTCATGCGTTTGTAACTGCCTCCCAAAATACAGACCTATTCTGAATTTTAACGACAATCGTTTGTCTTAATAAGCAGAGGATAACGAACAGGGCGGACATGAATAAGCCGAGTCAGGTCCGGCTAACAAAAAAAGGCCGCAAATTTCATAATGAAATTTGCGGCCTTTGAATTTAAACTATCTGTTTAAGCTATTGACTATTCTTGAAAGTAAGTCCGTCGTCGTTTGCATCGATTGAAACGGTTTGTTCCTCTTGTAGATTTCCACTGATAATTTCCTTTGCAAGTGGAGTTTCAAGATGGAGCTGTATATATCGACGCAGGGGTCTTGCTCCGTAAACCGGATCGTATGACGCATGGGCGATAAATGCCTTGGCTTGTTCTGTTACTTCTAAGGACATTTTGTGTTCAGCCAGACGCGCTCTAAGTCCGCCTAGTTGCAAAGTTACAATCTGTTTCAGATCCTTTTCGAGCAGAGGTTTGAAGAGCACTGTTTCATCAACCCTGTTAAGGAATTCCGGCCTGAAATGTCCACGCAGGACATTCATAACGCCTTCAGCGACACCAGTTTTGAATTCTCCATCCTTTTCAATTCCATCCAATAGAATATGTGATCCTAGGTTGGAAGTCATGATGATGAGCGTGTTTTTGCAATCCACTGTTCGACCGTGACTGTCGGTTAGGCGACCGTCATCAAGTATTTGCAGCAGGACATTAAACACATCGGGATGCGCTTTTTCAATCTCATCAAAAAGTACAACCGAGTAAGGTTTTCTTCTGATGGCTTCAGTTAACTGACCGCCTTCGTCATAACCTATATATCCCGGAGGCGCTCCGATTAGACGGGCAACCGCGTGTTTTTCCATGTACTCGGACATGTCGAGGCGCACTATGTTGTCTTCGGTATCAAACAGAGATTCCGCGAGAGCCTTGCACAGCTCGGTTTTACCCACGCCTGTGGGGCCTAGGAATATGAATGAGCCAATGGGGCGTGATGGATCTTTAAGTCCGGCGCGCGCTCTGATTACTGCATCGGAAACAGCGCGGACAGCTTCATTCTGACCGATAACTCTGGCGTGCAGAATTTCTTCGAGACGAAGCAGTTTTTCTCTTTCACCTTCTACCAGTCTGGTTACAGGAATACCTGTCCAGCGGGAGATGATTCCGGCTATGTCATCCGGTCCGACGAACTCTTTCAGCATACGGGTTCTGTTTGTTGAAGAATCGTCCTCATCGCCTTGGATATCTTTTTCAATTGCAGCAAGTTTCTTTTCAAGTTCCAGAAGAACTGAATATTTAAGCTCAGCCGCCTTGTTGTAATCAAGTGCTCTTTCGGCTTTTTCAACTTCAATCTTGGTCTGTTCGATTTGAGATTTGAGATCCCGAACCGTGTCGATTGATGCTTTTTCTTTTTCCCATTGTTCAAGCAATTCGGACTGAGTTATTTTAAGCTCAGTGAGCGAATCTTCCAATTTCGCAAGTCTGGTTCGGGAAGCTTTATCTTCTTCACGCCTGAGAGCTTCCCGCTCAATTTCAGCTTGCAGAATCTGTCTGTTGATTTTGTCCAGCTCATATGGCTGTGAATCAATTTCAGTCCTGATCATGGCTGCGGCTTCATCAATAAGGTCGATTGCTTTATCGGGAAGCTGTCTGTCCGATATATAGCGTTGAGAAAGTGTCGCGGCTTCAATAAGTGCTGCGTCACTAATTCTTACGCCGTGATGAACTTCAAATTTCTCGCGCAGTCCGCGCAGGATTGAAATGGTATCCTCAACGGAAGGCTCTTCCACCATAATGGTCTGGAAACGTCTTTCAAGAGCAGGATCTTTTTCAATATATTTACGATATTCATCCGTGGTTGTGGCGCCGATGCAGTGCAGTTCACCTCTGGCGAGCATGGGTTTAAGCAGATTTCCTGCGTCCATTGCTCCTTCGCTTTTACCCGCGCCTACAATGGTGTGGATTTCATCAATGAAGATGAGAATCTGACCTTCGGATTCCTGAACTTCTTTTAATACGGCTTTGAGGCGTTCCTCAAATTCTCCGCGATATTTAGCTCCGGCAATAAGAGCGCCCATGTCGAGCATAAAGACGGTTTTGTCTTTAAGTCCTTCCGGCACGTCCTGTTTAACAATGCGTTGGGCCAGACCTTCGATGATCGCAGTTTTACCGACTCCCGCTTCACCTATGAGAATAGGGTTATTCTTTGTGCGGCGGGAAAGAATGCGGATAACACGTCTGATTTCAGAGTCGCGTCCGATGACGGGATCAAGTTTGCCTTTGCGGGCTTCTTCAACAAGATCGCGTCCGTATTTTTTAAGGGCATCATAGGTGGCTTCGGGGTTGTCAGTCGTTACCCTCTGATTGCCTCTGATGGTTGTCATTGCTTCCAGAACTTTATCTTTAGTAAGATTGAAGGAAGCATTAACTTTTCCGGCTCCGGTTGAACCGTGTTCGGCCATGATAGCGAGAAACAGATGCTCGACACTGATGAACTCGTCGTGCATGCGCTTGGCGGCCTGTTCCGCTTCAACAATAACGCGATTAAGACGCGGGGTGACAAATACCTGTCCGGGCTGTGCACCGGGCCCGCTGACGCTTGGCAGTTTGTTGATTTCTTTTTGAACGGCAGATTTATAAGTTGCGGGATCAATACCGCTTTTTTGTAGAATTTTGGAAACAATGCCTTTTTCCTGCTCAACTAAGGCGAGGAGCAGGTGCTCCACTTCGATTTGCTGCTGGCCATTTGAAATGGCCAGAGATTGAGCTTCGGCAATTGCGTCGTTTGTTTTCTTCGTGAATTTATTCGGATCCATATAGAGTCTCCTTTTTATCAGGTATTATTGACTCGCGGAAAGATTCTAAACTCACTCATTTTGATCGATTTTAAGTCTCGGTCAATTTTACGTATCCGGACGCATTTTGCTGTTCGTCAAATCGCGAACAGTTCCGGATTGAGAGGCAGGAGTTTGAATCCTGAATATATATCGCAAGTCATTATGTCTGTTATTTAAAATTGCACAATTTAAATTAGTTTGCGCATTTCTTCTACACGGGCTTCGAGTTGTTCAACCCGTTCCAGAAGGTCCACGATAATGGAGCCTCCGGCTGCGGTGATTTCAAGATCACGGCACAATCTGGAAAGTTTGCTGAGCCGATAGAGATCCCGTGTCCCGAAAAGATAATGCCCGTCGCCCGTTGTGGCAGGGGATACCCATTCAAGGCTTATCAGCTCCAGAACAGTATCTTCTTCAAGGCCGGTCATCTCGACAATCTGCGCGAACAGCAATCTGCGTGAGCGGCTGGGAGGATTTGCTTCAGTCCTTTTTTTAATATCCATTTGCAAAATCTCCCTTAGAATGACCTTGGGCTGAATTCTGTCTTTTCTGACAATTCCGCCCAGAGTTTTTTAATTTCATCTGAATCTGCAACAGGCACTTGAACCATTACTCTGACAAACTGATCGCCTTTCTTAGCTCCGGCACCTAAGCCTCTTCCTTTAACTCTCATCTTTTTGCCGCTTCCCATGCCTGCCGGAATATTCATTTCGATCATTCCGTCAAGAGTAGGAACTTTAACTTTTGAGCCAAGGGCTGCTTCCCACGGTGCAAGTGGAAGATCTAAAATAATATTGTTTTCTTCCACCTTGTAAAGTTGGTGGGGAGCCAATTTTATTTTCAGATAAAGATCTCCGGATGGTCCGTCGCCCGGGCCGGGTGCGCCTTGACTGGCAAGACGTATTTTTTGTCCGTCTTTAATTCCGGCAGGTACATTCACATCCAGTTTTTTTGACTGGACCATCGGATGCCCGCCGGGACCGGTTGTGCGTTCCTGAACTGAAATAGATTTTGAGCCGCCTTTATAGGCTTCTTCCAAGGTCAGAGTCAGAGTTGTTTCCGAGTCGGCTCCTTTTTGGGGACGTTGCTGAAAACCGCCGCCTCCGAATCCGGAAGCTCCGGAAAATCCGCCTCTACCACCGCCAGCTCCTCCGAAAATAGTTTCGAAGAAGTCACTGAAATCTCCGCCTCCGAATCCTTGTGCTCCCCCGAAACTTTGTCCGCCGAAATTTCTGCCGCCCTGTCCCGGAGGTGGCTGGAAGTTCTGGCCGTGTTCCCAATCTGCTCCGAACTGATCGTACATCTTACGTTTTTTTGCGTCTTTTAAGACTTCGTAAGCTTCATTTATTTCTTTAAACTTCGTTTCAGACTCAGGATTATCATGATTCAAGTCAGGATGATGCTTGCGCGCCAGCTTCTTGAATGCTTTTGATATTTCCTCTTTAGAGGCGGAGCGCGAAACTCCCAGAAGTTTGTAGTAGTCTTTATATTTAACACTCATCGAATTATTTCTCCTTAGATAATTAGCCGAGTATAGCAAAACGGCGTCACCATATCAAAGTATATCGCTATGAGATCAAGTCAAGCGGAATGATTGGATTTAGATTGAAGATAAAATGAGAAAATCCGTCTAAAAAAGTCGGGAATATAGAAATTCCCTATGCTCAGGGATAGAATTGGTGTGAATAAAAAGTTGTAAAATTTCGTAATTAAAAATCTTCGGGCAGTTCGTAATCCTTTTTAGCGGGATCATAGCAGTATTTGCAGCGGTCTTTTTTTATGAAAAAGCGGACTAGAATTAAACCTGTAACGAACCCTCCTACGTGTGCTCCCCAAGCAATTTGCTGCGCACCGCCTGACATGTGTTCTGTAAATCCTGAAAAAATTTGGATAGTAAACCAGATTCCTAAAAAAAGTCCGGCAGGTATTTTAAAAAAAAGCGGAAAAATAATGATGGGGACGAGTGTTAACACCCGTCCGTGAGGATAGAGAACAAAGTATGCTCCCATTATTCCCGCAACTGCGCCTGATGCGCCGATGATAGGAACGTTTGCAGATGGAGTGAGCATCACCTGAACTGCAATGGCTGCCAGTCCGCAGATTGTGTAGAAGACAAAAAATCTGGCATGGCCCATGGCATCTTCAATGTTATCTGCAAAAATCCAGAGCATCCACAGATTCAGTATGATGTGAATCCATCCGCTGTGTAGAAACATATAGGTAAAAAAAGGAAGTACCCCGGCAGAGGGATAACCTGCTGCAAGTGCCCATTCAGGATTAATATAGCGGGCCGGAACCACTCCGAGTAAATGGAAAAGAGTCAGTTTTGCACCCGGGGCAAGAAACTGCTCCATAAAAAATGTAGTGATGTTTGCCGTCATTAATGTCCAGAGAACATAAGGGCGTATCAGACATGGAACGTTATCGCGGATTGGGATCATTTATGTACCGCATATAAAAAATTCCCGCCGTAGGAGCGGCGGGAATTGTATGAGGTTGGTTTGTAGGTGTACTTCGGGCCTTTTACCCCCCTAAACACTGTACTTAACCTGATGCCGAAAGCGCGGTTTAGACCTAGTTGAGAATTCTCGTATGTAAAATGGGCATTTAGCCCTAACTTATATTATATGTTCATTCTCTCGCTATGGCCTCTACCTACGCCTCAGGTCTTACTTAAATAATAAGCTTAAAAGAGGCGAAGTCAAGAGATTGCAATAAACTTAGTGTTTGTCTTCCTGCTTGAAAAGAGTTTTCAGGAAGGCATCAAACTTTTTAGCTTTTGCTTCACGCATTTCCGCCAGAAGAAGTAATACTTTTTCTGTGTTGGCTTTTAATTCATCTAGGCCTGAGTCGTTATCGATGATAGCTGTGCAGCAGTCCATTTTTGCTTTTTCATCCCACTGCCAGGAATCAAAAGTGGCAAGAGTTTCGGGGGCAAGCCCTCGTTTTTCTCTAAGTTCTTGAGTTCTTTTAGAATCCGGGCATCTAATTCCGATAACCACATCAACCAGTTTTTGAGTGTGCCATCCAGCTTCAAGAAGAAGTGGAATTTCGGCAACAGCTAAAGGTGTGGTCGCATTCGTCTGAAAGAACAGAGCCGTTTCGTGCTGAACAATGGGATGGACAATATTCATTATTTCACGACGGATATCACTATCTTCACATATGGCAGCAAACACTTTCTTTTTGTCAATATTTCCGGTTTCTGTTTCAGTAAATTTGTTACCGAATCTTTGGCGGATCATTTCCCATCCGGCACCGTCTTTGTTGTATGTATCGGAGACAGACTTATCAGCACTGAAAACCGGGATGCCCTTTTCAGATAGTAACTTTAGAACTGTAGATTTTCCGCAACAAGGCATGCCTATAAGTCCGACACGTTGTACAGAATTGTTAAGTTCTTTCAAAAGAGTAATAAAATCATCAGGAGGTGTGAGCGTGAAGCTTAATCTTTCATCTGTCTCAGGATGATTGAAGGACAGGCTATACGCATGAAGCATCTGCCTGGAAGCCAACTCAGAAAGATGTTTGCTTTGGTTTTTCAATATGGTGTGCTGTTGTGAACCGTAAACCTGATCTCCTAGAAGGGGATGACCTATGTGAGCCATATGAACTCTAATCTGGTGAGTTCTTCCTGTGTAAATTTTAACTCTTAAGAGACTTGCCCGTTCTGCAGGATCGGTCCAGAGAACTTCATAGCTTGAGCGGGCATCTCTGCCGCCTTTCAAAACTACTGCCATTTTGGTTTTATGGATAGGGTGTCTGCCGATAGGCATATTAATATCAGCAAAGTCTTTATCCGGTACACCGTGAACAATCGCAAGATAGGTTTTATCAACTTCCCGTTCTGCAAAAGCTGCGGACAAAGCAAGTCTGTCATGGTCATTCAAGGCCACAGCAATAAGGCCGGAGGTAAATTTATCAAGTCTGTGTACGATGCCGGGACGCCATTCATCCATATTCTGAATTTCAGGAAAATGATGAATAAGACGATGTACCAGCGTTTCAGTCGGACAACTCGGAGCGGGGTGAGTTGTCAGCCCGGCCGGTTTATTAATGACAGCAACCCGCCCATCATTAAATATAATATCCAGAGGTTTGTCTTCCGGTATCAGGGAATTGTTTTCAACTTCACCTTTAAGGGTAAGCTTTTCGCCGCCCGCTAATTTGTAATTGGGCTTTTTACAGAGGACACCGTCTACTTCAGCAAGGCCGGCTTTAATCCAGTCCTTTGCTTTTCCTCTCGAAATCCCATCATTTTCAAGTTCTGTTCCCCAGAATTTATCCAGTCTGGTATTGCGATCGGAAAACAGAGCTTCTCTGGTCCAGAGCTGGGTACTTTCATTTTCATCATTACTATCATTATTGTACATGCAATTTTCCGATTATTAGTTATGGTTTGCTAAGAGTTCATTTAAATTAATATTGGTTATTTTGAGTAATGCCAAGCACTGATGACTTTATCTGAAAAATAATTTAAAAAAGGCTTGACTGACAAGTACGTGGAATATAGAAACACGAGGTTTTGACTTTAAGAAATTTAATAACACGTAACATTGAGATCAAGGAGGCCACCGTGGCGGTTCATGTGGTAGACCATCCTCTGGTAAGACACAAGCTTGGAATTCTCCGGGAAGCTGGCCTTAGTACCAGCGGTTTTCGGAATTTGGCTCTTGAGATTTCAAGACTCCTCACGTATGAGGCGACAAAAGACCTTGTTACTGAACCTAAGACTATCAAAGGCTGGGCCGGAGATGTCGAGGTTGAGATGATTAAAGGTAAAAAAATCACTGTAGTTCCTATCCTCAGAGCCGGACTCGGTATGATGGATGGTGTGCTTGATATGGTTCCAGGTGCACGAGTCAGTGTAGTTGGTTTTTATCGAGATGAAGAAACTTTGCAGCCTGTAGAGTATTACGTCAAGCTTGCAAGGAACATTGATGAGCGCATCGCGCTTATACTTGATCCTATGCTCGCTACCGGCGGAACATTGCTTGCAACTATCGAACTGCTTAAAAAAGCAGGTTGTACGAACATTAAAGGACTTTTCCTTGTTGCAGCTCCTGAAGGTATTGAAAAGGTTGTAACCGCGCACCCTGACGTAGACATTTATACAGCATCAATAGATGAAAAATTAAATGAAGCAGGATATATCCTTCCCGGCCTCGGCGATGCGGGAGATAAAATTTTCGGCACCAAATAAGGTGCCTTTTTTTTGTCACAATTTTAGGGGGGTTAAAAGATGAGTATTTCTAGTACCGAGTATAATTTTAGAGCCAGAGATGTCATTCTTGGCGCACAGATGTTGTTTGTCGCCTTCGGAGCTCTGGTTCTGGTTCCGCTCCTTACCGGACTTAATCCGAACGTCGCTTTGTTTACAGCCGGGGTCGGTACCCTGATTTTTCAGCTTGTAACAGGCGGAAAGGTTCCAGTTTTTCTTGCTTCCTCTTTCGCATTCATTGCGCCGATTATTTACGGTGTTCAAACTTGGGGAATTCCTTCGACTCTCTGTGGCCTGGCGGCTGCGGGTGTCTTTTATGTTTTTCTCAGTTTACTTATCAGCTGGCGTGGAACAGATGTTCTGAGAAGAATCCTCCCGCCTGTTGTGACCGGTCCGGTCATTATGGTTATCGGTCTGATTCTGGCTCCTGTTGCAGTCTTTATGGCAATGGGTAAAACAGGTGACGGTTCTGTTGTTCTGGTTCCTGAAAAAACTGCACTGATCGTTTCTATGATCTCACTCGGTGTGACCGTAGCGGTTTCTCTTTTCGGAAAAGGATGGCTTAAACTGATACCTATTTTAAGCGGTATCACTGCTGGGTATATTACTTGTCTGTTTATGGGGCTTGTTGATTTCACCAGTGTTGCAGCCGCTCCTTGGATTGCAATGCCTGCGTTCACCTACCCAGAATGGAACCTTGAAGCCATTTTATTCATCGTACCTGTTGCAATTGCTCCTGCTATTGAACATTTCGGTGATGTTCTTGCTATCGGTTCCGTATCCGGCAAGGATTATGTGAAAGATCCCGGTATCCACAGAACTATGCTCGGCGACGGTCTTGCTACATCTTTTGCAGCATTTTTCGGCGGACCTCCTAATACCACTTATTCAGAAGTAACAGGCGCTGTTGCTCTGATTAAAGTGTTTAACCCCGCAATTATGACATGGGCTGCTATAGTTGCTATCGCTCTTGCTTTTGTCGGTAAGGTCGGCGCTTTCTTGCAGACTATTCCAGTGCCTGTAATGGGCGGAATTATGGTTCTGCTTTTTGGTGCCATCATGGTTGTCGGGATGAATACTCTTGTTCGTGCCGGTGAAGATCTGATGGAAGCTCGTAACCTTGCAATTGTCGCACTTATTGTTATCTTCGGTGTAGGTGGCATGTCCGTGCCTACTCCTTTCAGTGATGAGTTCAGACTTGGTGGAATCGGACTGGCAGGAATTCTCGGTGTTTTCCTGAATCTGGTTCTTCCGCGTAAGAAAAAAGAAGCTTAGTTTTTTGCCGGGACATTCCGGTAAAGATATGAGCTGAATTTAGATAATATCAGACGCTCGGACATCTTCTTTAACAGGAGGCGTTCGAGCGTCTTTTTTGGAGATCAAAAATGGAATTAAGTTTCAGCTATCCTGAATTGAAGGATCTTGTGGCAGGTCGGAAAATCGCAGTCGCAGTCAGTGGCGGAGCGGACAGTTTGTTGTCTATGGTGCTTCTTAAAGAACTCGGCGCAGATGTTATGGCTGTGCACGGCTGTTTTCTGGGCAGCGAAAAATCTGCACTTGCTGTTGCAGGTCTGGAATTGCGATGTGCTGAATTTGGAATAGATCTTCATGTTCTGGATTTTAAAGCTGAATTCGATAAAATGGTGATTGAGCCGTTCATTAAAGATTATCTTAAGGGAGACACGCCCAACCCGTGCGCACAGTGCAACCCTCAAATTAAGTTCGGGGTTCTTTATGCCGCGGCCCGAAGTTTTGGTGCGGAACTTCTCGGTACCGGACACTATGTGCGTATTGTCGAGCATCCTGAATATGGCAGAATGATTGCCCGTGGTGCCGACCTCGGCAAAGATCAGAGTTATTTTTTGTCTTTAGTTCCCAGAGAGGATGTGTTGAATGCTGTTTTCCCTCTTGGAAATCATAGCAAGACGGAAACTTATTCTGAACTTAAAAAAAGAGGACTTAAAATACCCCTGTCGTCCGAAAGTCAGGAAATATGTTTTGTTCCAGATGATGATTACAGACAGTTTCTTATTGACCGTGGTGTAAAATTACCCGGTCCGGGAGATGTTATTCTTTCTAGCGGAGAAAAATTAGGACAGCATAAAGGTTTATGGAGATATACACACGGACAGCGCAAGGGGCTTGGTATTGGGTGGAGAGAGCCTCTTTATGTAATTGAGAAAGATTTGAAACGAAATTTACTTATTCTCGGAACTAAGGAAGAACTCGGGGCATCAGGGTGTATCGCCGAAAAAGTAAATTTTCTGGTGGATTTTGATAAATGGCCTGAAACTGTACGCATTCAAACTCGTTACAGGCAGAGGTCCATGTCTTCTAAAGTCCGGCTTGATGGTGATAATCTGGTATTTGAATTTGTCGAGCAGCATTCAATGCCTACACCCGGTCAGATCGCGGCTGTTTATACCGAAGACGGGGCGGTGCTGGGTGGTGGTATAATTCGCAAAGCTCTTTAAGAAAAGGAATTGGTATGAATAGATGTGAATGGGCTAACAGCGGTCCTTTGGAATTAAAATATCATGATGAAGAGTGGGGCGTGCCTGTTCATGATGATAGACTACTTTTTGAAATGCTGATTCTTGAAGGGGCGCAATCGGGTTTGAGTTGGTCCACTATCCTTAAAAAGAGAGAATCTTATTTAGAAGCTTTTGATGATTTTGATGCTGAGAAAATTTCGAAATACTCAGAAGTAAAAATTGAAGAGTTGATGAATAATGCAGGCATAGTCAGGCATAAACTGAAAATTAATGCCGCAATTGCAAACGCAAAGAGTTTCCTCGAAATTCAAAAAGAATATGGAACGTTCGATCAATATATTTGGTCTTTTGTGAATGGACACCCTGTTATTAACAAGTGGGCTGTTTTATCTGATGTTCCTGTGAGCACAGCTGAATCTTTAGAAATGAGTAAGAGTTTGAAGAAAAAAGGGTTTAAATTTATTGGCGCTACAACCTGTTATGCATATATGCAGGCAGTAGGGATGGTAAATGACCACTTGATTCCTTGTTTTAGATACTCCGAAGTGTAAAATCTAAAATGCCTTATATATATTTAGGCTGATATAGTTGACCTCGTTTAATATGCTCGATATGTATATTTTGTTTTGAACAAATAAGACTAGTAATCGTGATTTTATATTAACTTACAAGAAAGGTAAAAAATATGCGTCAGCCTTCTGTAGGGGTCAGTCTTGAAGGATTGCCCTATATATTTTTAAGTGCTTTTGCCACAGTTTGTTTCGCTATTCTAGACTGTTGGTTTATGACTGTGGTTTTGCTCGGATTAACCGCTTTTATCGGTCATTTTTTTCGTGACCCCGAAAGAGTTGCTCCTGAAGATGTCGATGCAGTTGTTTCTCCGGCTGACGGAAAAGTTATTAAAGTTGAATATGCTGCGGACCCTCTTACCGGTGAATCCCGTCAGTCCATTTGTATTTTCATGAATGTTTTTAATGTTCATGTTAATCGCATGCCTGTTTCCGGTAAAATTGAGCGCATTCGCTACATTCCCGGAAAGTATTTTAATGCTTCCTTTGATAAAGCAAGCACTGACAATGAACGTAATGTTGTTGAAATAATTGGTAAAGGTAATCAGCGATTTACCATGGTACAGATTGCCGGACTCATTGCCCGTCGAATCGTGTGCTGGGCTGAAAAGTCGGATAAGCTCAAACGCGGAGACCGTTTTGGTCTGATCAAGTTTGGTTCGCGGGTTGACCTTTACCTTCCGGAAGGGTATAAAGTCTTAGTTCAAGTCGGTGATCATGTTGCAGCTGGTGAAACAGCACTTGCTCATAAGGCTTAATTCAGAAGATAAAAGTTTAGAATTTTAATAGATAATTAAAAAGAAGTTTTTTATAAGTGACTATTATGGCTAAGGAAAAAATAATACCAAAACATAAGGCTGTTTACATTCTGCCTAACATGTTGACCATGGCGAGCCTTTTTTGTGGCTTTCTGGGGATGACATGGGCAGTAGAGGGTAAGTTTGAGCTTTGTGCAATCGCGATTCTTGTCAGTTGTCTTTTTGACGGACTTGACGGGAAAGTTGCGAGATTGACCGGAACAAGCAGTGAGTTTGGCGTACAGCTGGATTCACTTGCTGATTTGGTTGCTTTTGGTGTTACTCCTGCCTTTATGGCCTATCAGTGGCAACTTCAGCACTTCGGTAGACTGGGGCTGTTGGCGGCATTTTTAATGATCGCTTGCGGAGCTCTTAGACTTGCGCGTTTTAACGTTCAGGCTGGAACTACTTCTAAAGCTCATTTCATCGGGCTTCCCATTCCTGCTGCCGGTTGCACGTTGGCTACTTTAATTTTGTTCGCTCCTTTTATGCCTCCGGTTTTAGTTGAGAAAGTTCTCCCTATGGGAACTTTGATTTTGGTTTATATCCTTTCTTTCCTGATGGTTAGTTCTGTTCGCTATAGTTCCTTTAAAGAAGCTGGCGTGTTCAAAGCTCATCCTTTCAGTTCTATGGTAACTGTCATTGCTTTGTTTGTGATGGTTGCATCTCAGCCCAAGTTCTTGGGATTTATTATTTTTGCCTGCTATATTATATCCGGTCCTATCTATACTATTTTCTTCCTATCACGCAGAAGCTCTAAGCTACTAGGAAAGTCCTCCAAAGATTTGTCATAGCATCGGTTCACACCAGCTACTTAGAACATAAAATCTTTCGGGGACGGTAAAATTCTAGTCTCTCAAAGGGTTCTATAGTTATATTCTGTGAATTGTTGATATACTCTGCTTAAGGCGATTTGCCTTTGACGCAGCTAGGAGATGAAAATGTCTGATCAAGTCTATATTTTTGATACTACCTTACGCGACGGAGAACAGTCCCCCGGCGCAACAATGAATATCCGTGAAAAAATTACTATGGCCCGTCAGCTTGAAATGCTCGGTGTTGATATCATCGAGGCTGGTTTTCCCGCTGCTAGTCAGGGGGATTTTGAAGCCGTTAGTAAAATTGCTCAGTCTGTTGGTGATATTCAGGTTGCCGGGCTTTGCCGCGCACTTACTTCTGATATTGACCGGGCTTTTGAAGCCGTTAAATATGCTAAAAATCCTCGTATCCATACATTTGTTGCTACTTCTGACATTCACATGAAGCATAAGTTCAACAAAGAGCCGGCTGAGATTTTAGAAATGGCTAAAAAAGCTGTGCGCCATGCTGTTTCACTTACTCCCAATGTTGAATTTTCAGCTGAAGACGCTTCCCGTTCACGCTGGGATTTTTTGGCTGAAGTTGTCGAAGCGGTTATTAATGAAGGCGCAACGACAATCAATATCCCTGATACTGTCGGGTATGCGCAGCCGGACGAATTAGCTAAATTGATTACTTATTTACTGGAAACCGTTCCTAACAGTCATAAAGCAATCTTCAGCGTGCATTGTCATAATGATTTAGGCCTTGCGACAGCAAATACTCTGGCCGCAATTAAAGCGGGGGCCAGACAGGCAGAAGTGACTCTTTCCGGTATCGGAGAGCGAGCCGGTAACGCTGCACTCGAAGAAGTTATTATGGCTTTGCATACTCGTAAAGATTATTATGACATTGAAACTGCCATTGTTACCGAGCAGTTATTTCCAGCTTGCCGCAGACTTTCCGGAACAATCGGACAGCCTATTTCCCCTAATAAAGCAATTGTCGGTGCTAACGCTTTTGCTCATGAGTCAGGCATCCATCAGGATGGAATGCTCAAAAATCGTCAGACTTATGAAATTATGACACCTGAATCTATCGGTAAAAAGGGTACTTCTATTGTGCTCGGAAAACATTCCGGTAGAAACGCTTTGGGTTCAAAACTGCGTGAAATGGGTTATGAGCTTAATGATGAGCAGATCTCAGATGTATTTAAAGCAATTAAAGTTTTAGCTGATAAAAAAGAACATATTTTTGATGAGGATGTTGAAGCTCTTGTTCTCGAAGAAGCTTACCGTATTCATGACTTGTACAGAGTTAAAGAATTGTCGGTTTTCTCCGGAACTTCGGGAGTTTCTCCTCACGCAGCAATAGTTTTGGATGATTACAGTAAGGATAAGGATAATCCGGTCGAAATACGAAAAGTTGGTTTTGGCGATGGGCCGATTAATGCAATTTTCTCGACCATTAATAAATTGGTAGGTAGAAAACCTAAACTGGAACTTTATTCTGTAAACGCAGTTACTGGTGGTGCAGATGCTCAGGGTGCGGTTATGGTTCATATAATTGATGAAGGTGTGAAATCAATCGGTCGAGGTTCTGACGAAGATATTATGGTCGCCAGTGCCAAAGCCTACATTAATGCAATAAACAGAGTTGAACGCATGAAACAGGAGAAGCAGGATGCCTAAAACATTAGCGGAAAAAATTTTACAAGCACATACTGATGAAACTGTTAAAGAAGCCGGACAGATTGTACGTTGCAAGGTCTCTTTAGTTCTTGCAAATGATATTACTGCTCCACTTGCAATTAAGTCTTTTAAAGCAATGGGCGCATCTGAGGTTTTTGACAAAGATAAAGTTGCCCTTGTCTGTGACCATTTTACGCCGAATAAGGACATTGATTCTGCTGAGCAGGTCAAACTTGTCCGTGAATTCGCACATGAAAAGAATATAACTCATTATTATGAAGGCGGGGAATGCGGCGTAGAACACGCACTTCTTCCCGAACTAGGTCTTGTCGGTCCGGTTGATATTGTTGTCGGAGCTGACAGCCATACCTGCACATACGGCGGGCTCGGTGCATTTGCTACAGGTATGGGCTCAACTGATATTGCCGGAGCAATGGCTCTCGGCGAAACTTGGTTCAAAGTACCTCCTTCCATCAAAGTTGAAATTGAAGGAACTCCCGGACAGTATGTCGGCGCAAAGGATTATATTCTGCGTCTTATCGGAGACATCGGCGTTTCCGGCGCTTTGTATAAAGCTCTTGAGTTCGGCGGTTCTGTTGTAAATAATCTTTCAATTGAAGGTCGCATGACCATTGCAAACATGGCGATTGAAGCGGGCGGGAAAGTCGGCCTCTTCCCTGTTGATGCAAAAACTCTTGAGTATTGCGTTGCTGCCGGAAGAACAGGGGATTCTCTCCTTTCCGCTGACGCTGATGCTGTTTACGAAAGAATCGTAAAAATGGATGTAACAGGCATGAAACCTCAGATTGCATGTCCTCATCTTCCTGATAACGTGAAGCCTGTTGATGAAGTTAAAAATATGAAAATTCATCAGGCTGTGATCGGTTCCTGTACAAATGGCCGTATTTCCGATCTCAGAGAAGCTGCCGCGATCCTTAAGGGACGCAAAGCGAATAAGAACGTCAGATTGATTGTTCTTCCTGCTACTCCGACTATTTGGAAGCAGGCTCTCAAAGAAGGGCTGATTGAAATATTCATGGACTCCGGCGCAATTGTCGGACCTGCCACTTGCGGGCCTTGCCTTGGCGGTCACATGGGGATTCTTGCTGGTGGAGAAAGAGCAATAGCCACCACCAACCGTAACTTTAAGGGACGTATGGGAAGCTTAAAGAGTGAAGTATTCCTCTCCAATCCCGCGGTTGCTGCCGCAAGTGCTATTGCCGGAGAAATTATCGATCCTTCAGCTCTGTAGAAGTTTCGCTTAATTGTTTGATTAAAATAAATCCTAATCCCAAGGAGAATAAATATGACTATCACAGGTACAGCTCATAGAGTCGGGGCGCATATTGATACTGACGCAATAATTCCTGCCCGTTTTCTGGTTACTACAGATTCAGCCGAGCTCGGCGCTAACTGCATGGAAGGACTCGAAGCAGGCTGGATAAAACGCGTTAAAAAGAATGACATCATGGTTGCTGATGAAAATTTCGGCTGTGGATCATCACGCGAACATGCTCCTATTTCACTTTTAGGCGCTGGAATCCCTGTCATCGTTGCTAAAAGTTTTGCCCGTATTTTTTATCGCAACGGGTTCAACATGGGACTCATTTTGCTTGAAGTGGGCGATGATTTTAAAAAGCTCGGTGACGGCGATCAGCTTGAAGTCGATGCTGATAACGGAACTATCAAAAATCTCACTACAGGCGAAACCATCACATGCTCTCCTGTTCCTCCATTCATGAAAGAAATTCTGGATGCAGGCGGATTAGTTGAGTACGTTAAGAATCGTTTAGGAAATTAATTCCCGAAAAACAGATTATTAAATATCTATTTTTGTCGGTGACCAAAACCTTCACTGGGTAGTGAAGATAGAAGATTAAGGATAAGAGAATGAAAATATGCGTTATGCCCGGTGATGGAATCGGGCCTGAGATAATGGCTCAGGGGATCAAAGTTCTTGAAGTAATCGGTAAAAAATTCGGGCACGTTTTCGACGTTACCGAAGCTCTCATCGGCGGCGTTGCCATTGATGAAACAGGTGTTCCGCTTCCTGATGCGACGGTAAAAGCTTGCAAAGATTCAGACGCTGTTCTGCTCGGAGCGGTCGGTGGCCCCAAATGGGATACGATTGATCCTTCTATCAGGCCGGAACGTGGATTGCTCGGAATCCGTAAGGAACTTTCTTTGTTCGCAAATCTCCGTCCTGCTTCTCTTTTTCCACAGCTTAAGAAAGCATGTTTTCTACGCCCTGATATCGTTGAAAAAGGTATCGATGTCATGGTCGTTCGCGAACTTACCGGAGGAATTTATTTCGGTGAGCCTCGTGGTACTGGTGAAGAGAACGGCGAACGTGTCGGCTACAATACTATGGTGTATCGTGAGCACGAAATCAAACGTATTGCCAAAGTGGCCTTTGAAGCAGCTCGTAAACGCAGCAAACGTCTTTGTTCTGTTGATAAAGCAAACGTACTCGACGTTTCCCGCGTATGGCGAGAAGTTGTAATCGAAGTCGCTGCTGATTATCCAGATGTAGAACTTAGTCATATGTATGTAGATAACGCCGCTATGCAGCTTGTTCGCGATCCTTCACAGTTTGATGTAATCGTAACAGGCAATCTGTTCGGTGATATTCTTTCTGACGAAGCCGCAGTTATCACAGGTTCAATCGGCATGCTTCCTTCCGCTTCTCTTGGCGCAGGTAACCCCGGTCTTTTTGAACCTATCCACGGGTCTGCTCCTGACATTGCAGGGCAGGATAAAGCTAATCCTCTGGCAACAATTCTTTCTATTGCCATGATGTTGCGTTATTCCTTCAACCTTGCTGATGAAGCCGCATGTATCGAAGCTGCTGTTGAGAAAACTCTCAGTCAGGGACTGCGTACAGGTGATATCATGGACGAAGACGGAACTCTCGTAGGTTGCGTTGAAATGGGTAAAGCTGTTCTTAAAAATATCTAGTCGATATTTGCTATAAAAATAAGTTTATCAAAACCGCATGCTTATTTAAGAGGCATGCGGTTTTGTTTATGGATTAATAAATGACTGCTGATTTTTATTCCAAGCTTCATCCATTTGAGGAACGACCTAATAAAACTCTTTTGGTTTTGGCCGTACCTGTACTTTTTTCGATGATAGCAGAGCCTCTCACTGGATTGGTTGATACCGCTTTTGTTGCTAAAATCGGAACGGCCCCTTTGGCCTCTCTTGGTATCGGGACTATGGTTTTTTCATCAATATTTTGGGTGTTCGGCTTTTTGGGCATCGGAACTCAAACTGAAGTTTCACATGCGCTCGGTAAAGGGGACTTGAAAAGAGCTTCCTCACTTTGCTGGCTGGCAGTCGCTATTTCTGTGGTTTTGGGCATTATTCTGGCTGTATGCGTATTACCGTTGCTCGGATATATCTCGGCTATTATGGGGGCTGAGGGTGACGTGCACTCACTTGCTGTTGAGTATATGAAATATAGATTGCTCGGCGCTCCCGCAATTTTAATAACTCTGTCGTGTTTCGGTTCACTGCGCGGTTATCAGGATATGCGAACTCCTCTGTATGTCGCTGTCGGTATGAATTTAATTAATGTGTTGCTGGATTGGGGGCTCGTTTTTGGACATGGACCTTTTCCCGAACTGGGTGTTGCTGGAGCCGCGCTGGCAAGTTCACTTAGTCAGTGGATTGGCGCTTTTTGGGTGGTTTTTGTTGTAAAAAGGAAATATGGTTTTGACACTGGTTTTAGCTTAAGCGACGCTAAAAGGCTTTTCTCCATCGGCGGGGATATGTTTGTCCGTACCGGTGGAGTTTGTTTCTTTCTGCTTTTGTGCACTCGTTTTGCAACGAAAGCCGGAGCTGAATCAGGTGCTGCGCATCAGGCTATTCGGCAATTTTTTGTTTTTCTGGCACTTTTTCTTGATGCGTTTGCGATCAGCGGTCAATCTCTAGTAGGGTATTTTATAGGCAGTGCAAATAAATTGATGGCTCGCAAGGTTGCCATGTTGGTTTGCCAGTGGAGTTTCGGCACAGGGGTGCTTCTCAGCATTGCTATGTATTTTGGACAGGAACCCGTGAGCTGGTTGCTTGTACCTCAGGAAGCTGCCGCAGTTTTTGCTCCGGCCTGGCTTGCTGTGACTTTTTTACAGCCGATAAATGCACTCTCGTTTGCCACAGATGGAATCCATTTGGGCACGGGCGATTTTCATTATCTTAGAAATGCGATGCTGATTGCCGTTGGTGTAAGTTCTGCCATGCTGCTTGCTGTGGATTATTATAAGCCCGAGCATATGCTGCTTTGGATATGGATAATCGCCGGAGTCTGGACTTCACTTAGAGCTTTACTAGGTATGATCAGAATTTGGCCCGGAATAGGTCAAGGACCACTCTCTATTTCATAATATGTTAACAAGATTGACAGTAAGGGCGAAGCAGAATATCAATTTTTCTCTTGTGGTGCTCTAGCGAGCTTAAAAGGGAATCCCGTTAAAATCGGGAACGGACCCGCCGCCGTAAGTCCTGTGAAGTCAAACCCCATAATCGGATCTAATCCGGTTAAGCGTGCCACTGAAATTTATTTCGGGAAGGCCGGGTGAGATGGGACAAGTCGGAAGACCTGCCAAAGAATAACTCATGATCAGTTTTGACAGATAACGGGGCTTTTATCTGCCATAAATCTTTATTAGCGCATGTATGATACATGTGTTTATAAGGGCTGTACTAATTCAAGCCCCCAAATTAAAGGAGACTGTTATGCAGTGTCATTTTGGGGTTAAACAAAAAGCAGTTTCTGCTTTTATCATCCTCTGTTTTCTAATTATTCCCTCATTCGCTCTTGCCGGACACGGTGATTCCAAACCTGTTAAGAAGGGTATCCTTCTTGCCGCTTTTGGTTCAAGTATGCCGGAAGCACAAATCTCTTTCGACAATATTGATAAAGCCGTTAAAAAAGCTTTCCCCGGTGTTCCAGTTCGCTGGGCATATTCCTCGGCTATAATCAGAAATGTTTTGGCAAAAGAAGGCCGTACAGTTGATTCTCCTGTGACAGCTCTTTCTAAAATGATGGATGACGGCTTTACACATGTTGCTGTTCAGTCACTGCACACTATTCCCGGTGAAGAATATTTTGGTACCCTTGAAACTGCAATGAAGTTTGAAGGCATGCCGAAGGGAATGTCTAAGGTGGCCGTTGGTAAGCCGCTTCTTTATTCTGACGAAGATATGACCAGAACAGTTAAAGCTATTATCGTTAATATCCCTAAAGAACGTAAAGCTAAAGACGCCGTAGTTCTTATGGGACACGGAACTCCTCATTCTGCAAATATTTATTATCCCGGTTCTCAATATTATTTTTCCAAGATTGATCCTAAAATCTTTGTAGGAACAGTTGAAGGAACTCCGACTCTTGACGATGTGAAGGCTAAACTTGCTAAAAGCAAAGCTAAGAAAGTTTATCTTATGCCTTATATGTCCGTAGCCGGTGACCATGCCCGTAATGATATGGCTGGTGATGAGCCTGATTCATGGAAATCTGAGTTAACCAAAGCCGGATATAAATGCGTATCTGTCCTTAAAGGTTCCGCAGAATTTCCGCAGGTTGTAGATATCTGGGTTGATCATCTTAAGATTGCATTCAAAAGTCTTGATCACTAAATCGATTTAATTCAGGGGGCGGCAAAATATGGGAACAATGGAAAAAAGAAGAGTTCGCGCTGTTGCGGTGCTCTTTTTTCTCGTACCTGTTTCTGTTTTTGCCGCCTGCCTGTTTGGAGCATATGACACTTCCGTTGCGCAGGTTTATGATGTTTTTAAATCTGCAATTCTAGGCGGCGTGGAAAGTTCTGAATCCTCGCTTTCGTATATTGTAACGGACCTTAGACTTAGCAGGGTGTGTCTTTCTTTTCTTGTGGGGATGTCCCTTGCTGTTGCCGGAACTGTTTATCAGGGTATTTTGCGAAATCCTCTGGCTGATCCGTTTACTTTAGGGGTCAGCAGCGGGGCGGCTTTCGGCGCTAGTCTGGCTATTTTTTCGGGTTCAACAGTGCTTGGCGCGGGATTGTGGCTTAAGTTCGGTTCGCTTTTCCTGCCGCTTGCCGCGCTTGCCGGAGCTATGGCTGCTCTTGGCGCAGTGCTTATGCTCGGTAGAATCGGCGGCACTCTGCGGCGTGAAACTATGGTTCTCGCTGGAATTGTTGTGGCGACATTTCTTTCAGCTTTGATATCATTGCTTAAATCGCTCGATGAAGACTCCGTTACCAGTATTGTATTCTGGATAATGGGTAGTTTTCAGGGGCGCGGCTGGGAACATGTTACTTTATTTCTGCCGTACTTTATCGCCGGAATGATTCCCATAATTTATTATTCGCGAGAGCTGGATATCTTGTCACTCGGTGAGACACAGGCACGTCATCTTGGTATGGATGTATCAAGAGTAAGATTATTTCTGCTTGTCGGGTCTGGACTTTTGACAGGAGCGGCTGTTGCGGTTTCTGGAATTATCGGATTCGTGGGACTGATTGTTCCACATCTTGTCCGTATGTTTCAAGGAGCTGAACACAGACCGCTGTTGCTGTCCTCCTCATTGCTTGGTGGATTGCTTTTAGTCTGGTCGGACGTGATAGCCCGTTCATTGCTTCCCGGCGGAGAAGAGCTTCCGGTCGGAGTTGTAACAGCTTTGCTGGGTGGACCGTTTTTTTGCATTGTTCTGCGCGGTGGTTTCAGGGGAGCACGTTCATGATCTCCGTTGAAAATCTTTCTGCCGGATATGGTAGGCGTGAAGTGTTGCAGGGTATGAATTTAAGCTTCGCAACTGGTTCAATGACAGCGGTTCTCGGTCCTAATGGAAGTGGTAAAACCACTCTTGTTTCGTCTATTTCCGGTGTGTTACGTCCTTTATTAGGTCAGATAAAAATAGTTCAAAAAGATGTCCGGGATTATCGTCCTCGTGAACTTGCCGAGGTAATGGCTGTGCTGCCGCAGAAGGTCGAACCGGCCTTTGGCTTGACGGTTAAGTCCATGGTAATGATGGGCAGATATGCGCATGGTTCAGGCTTTTTCGGTTATGATAGCGAAGATGATGATATCTGTGTTGAAGCCATTAGGATGATAGGCATTGAGCATTTGATTGATCGTCCTGTTTCCCAGCTTTCAGGCGGAGAATTTCAACGGGTTTTAATGGCTCGCACTGTTTCGCAGCAGGCAAAGATAATGGTTCTTGACGAAGCCGCATCCGGTGTTGATGTTGCAGGTAAAATTGAACTTTTTGATATGCTGAAAAAAATGAACGGGCAGGGCGCAACTATAATTTGCGTGATTCATGATTTGAATCTTGCCGCACTTTACTTTGACCGCTTGGTGTTTTTATCAAACGGCAAGGTTGAATTGGACGGATCTCCTGCTAAAGTTATTACAAAGGATAACATTGCAAGTGTTTATAAAACAGATGTTTCGATTGTTGAACATCCGGAGCTTGGTGTTCCTCAAGTCCTTTTTTCTCCTTCTGGTGATTATTCCGGTTAATTCAGCTTTTGCAGAAATTTCTGTAATTGATGATTTCGGTGACAAAGTTGTACTGAAATCTCCTGCTAAGCGAATTGTCGCTCTCTATGGTGCATTTAATGAGATACTTTTTGCCATGGATTTGGATGACAGGATTGTCGCCCGCACCGCCGGTGATGATTATCCGGCGCAGATTATAAAACTGCCGTCGATTGGAACTCATATGCGTCCAAATTCTGAACTTATCGTGGCGCTTAATCCCGATCTTGTTTTACAGATGGCGGGACGATCTCAGGCTAAAACCGCCCTTGAGCCGCTTAAGGAAAGGGGAATTCCTACTGCAATGTTTAAGGTTACTTCGTTTGAAGACCTTTATTCTTTGATCTGGAAAATTGGAACTTTGACTGGAGAGCCTAAGCGGGCGGAAAAGCTTGTTCATTCAATGATCGGGCGGCTTGATAAAGTTAAAAATAAGTACAGTAAAATAAAAGATAAGCCTGAAGTTTTTTTTGAGATTCGTTATCCGAATCTTTTGGCCGCCGGACAAGGATCAATCGTGTCCGATATAATTGTTAAAGCTGGTGGTGATAATTGCGTAGATAATCCAAAAAAGATTGTGCGCATGGGGGAAGAGGAGCTTCTGCGCCTTAATCCTGAAAATTATGTTTACCAGTCAGGGCGAATGAATCAATCCCCTGTAGTGCCTTCGGACAGGGCTCATTTTAAAATGATTAAAGCTGTTCGGTCAGGAAAAGTTTTAAAGGTTGATGAGTCTGTTTTTTCAAGGCCCGGTCCCCGTAATGTGGACGCAGTCGAGACTTTGGCTGATTTTTTATACAATAAAAATTAAAGAGAATATTAATGAGTAATTACGGTAAAATATATGGCATTGGTGTCGGTCCTGGAGATTCTGATTTGTTGACAGTACGGGCTGTAAAAATTCTTGGAAAAGTAGATGTTGTTTTTGCTGCATCTTCAACAAAAAATGATTATTCACATTCGTTAAGTATTGCGTCCGAATATCTGCATGAAGGGTGTAAGGTCGTAAGGCTTGGCTACCCCATGACTCGCGATAAAGCGAAGTTGCAGGAAGCGTGGGAAGAAAATTGTAAGATTGCCGCTGAATATTTAAGTGAAGGTAAAAGCGCTGCTTTTCTTACTCTTGGCGATCCGCTGATTTATTCTACTTTCGGCTACATGCTCCGCACCCTTAGAAAATTTTATCCTGAAGTTGATGTTGAAGTTGTGCCGGGGATTACTTCATATCAGGCGGCGGCGGCGAAATCTTGTCAGGTTCTTGTAGAATCAGGGCAGAATTTGCTGTTAACCTCGGGCGTGGCGGATGCGGATGAATTTGCTCATACCATTTCATGTGCTGACAATGCCGTTATTTTGAAAGCATACCGCAATTTCCCTGAACTTCGTAAGAAAGTTAAAGAATTGAATAAGATGGATGTGAAATTCTATACCCGTCTCGGGCTTGAAGGAGAAGCTATCTATAATGATATAGATGAAGTCCCCGATACAACGCATTATCTTTCTTTAATGCTGTTGACCGCATCTGATAAAGATTAATCTTCTTGAGGTCGTTTATCATCCGGTTGGTATTCGTCGCGCATCATCAAAGCTGCTTTTGTGAGAAAGACAGCTTTTTGCGCGGCTGGTTTTTGTTTTACAGCGTATTCAAGTTTATAAGCGGACTTTTTAGCAGGTAGCGGTTCGACTGCTTCAATTTCTACAGGAAGTCGTGCGCGGGTATATTTTGCACCTTTCTTTCCACCGTCATTATGTTCTTTCAACCTGCGCTTCGGATCGGTGGTAACTCCGCAATAGAGAGAATTATCTTTGCATCGGAGTAGATAGACGTACCATGTTTTCATAAGCGTAATGTACTCTGGACTACCGGGAAGGTCAAAAGGCTAAATTCATTTTTTTGATTGCGCCATTTCCCTTGCTTTCCTTGCCGCATGAAGATATTTTCCCCCTCTTATACTAAATAAAATTTGTGATTTATCAAAGTCTGCACGTTGCAAGCTTATATTATGCCTGATCTGCTTTTTTAGCGAAAATCCCCTCAATCGGAGAATTAATGCCTAAAGTTACTATTGCATCCTTGGAGAAATCTTATAACGGTGAAGATCTGTTCAGCGATCTAACCTTTGAAGTTATTGCCGGAATGCGGCTTGCCGTAACCGGACCTAACGGGTGTGGTAAATCTACGCTTCTCAAGCTTATTGCCGGAAAAATCGAGCCGGATGGCGGCGTTATTGCTATCTCTAAAACTGCCAGAGTCGGCTATGTTGCTCAGGAATTTACCGATGAAGATCTTGAGCATGGACTTCTCAGCTGGGTGCTTGCCGCGTTACCTTCATGGAATTGTTTGTGGAAAGAGTGGGAAAATGCCGCTCATACCAATGATCAGGCTTTGATTGAAAGACTTTCCGAACGTCAGGCAGATCTGGAGCATCAATTCGGATATAATCCTGAACACAAAGCCCGTACTATTTTGACGGGACTTGGATTTTCAGAGCATAATATGCTCAGTAAAATTGAAGAGTTGAGTGGTGGATGGCGCGAACGTGCCAAGCTCGGCAGAGTCCTTTTACAAGGCGCAGATATTTTACTGCTTGATGAACCTACTAACCATCTTGATCTTGAAGCTGTTGAATGGCTTGAAAATTATCTGTTAGCTTTTAGAGGCGTGGTCATATATGTCGCGCATGATCTTATTTTTCTTAACCGCGTCGGTACTCACGTTTTGTATTTAGGCGCAGGAAAAGCCGTTGTCAGACGCGGTTCCTTTACTCAGTTTTTGGAATGGCGTGCTGAAAATTCTTCGCAGCGTTCCCGTGAAGCCGTTAAACTTTCTGCTAGAATTGAAAACGAATATTCTTATATTAACCGCTTTAAAGCTCAAGCCAGAAAGGCCGCGCAGGCTCAATCTAAGCTTAAAAAAGTGGTTAAACTTGAGGAAGAACTTTCTCAGATTCAGGTTGAAACGGAGAGTCATCGCGCTGGGCGGAGTCTTGCTTTTAAGATGCCGCCTACTTCTCGCGGTGACAAGGCAGCTATCAGCGTTGTTGAACTTGAATTTTCATATGATGGACGGCCTCCGTCTCTCTGGCCTGTTCTGAATTTTCAGCTGTTCCGTGGCAAAAAAGTTGCTCTCGCCGCTCCAAATGGAGCAGGTAAGTCAACCTTATTAAAAGTTATACTCGGTCAGTTAAAGCCGAATGCCGGTTATGCAAAGATTGGACAGAACACCAGCCTTGCATATTTCAGTCAGCATCAAAGTGAAATTTTGCGAAGCGAGGCTACTGCTTTATCTGAAATAAGAAGACTTTGTGATCCTGATACAACTGAAGAACAGCTTAAAGGTGTGTTGGGTCTTTTCCTTCTTGGTCAGTCATATTTTGAGCGTCCTATTTCGGCTCTTTCAGGTGGAGAAAAAAACAGACTTATACTTGCCAGCCTCTTCCTTTCAAGGGCGAATCTGTTGATTCTTGATGAACCTACTAACCATCTTGATCTTGAGAGTCGTGAGGGGCTGATTGCAGCTCTTAAGGATTATGACGGAACTCTCTTTTTTGTAGCACATGACCGCCATCTTTTGACTGAAGTTGCCGAAGAAATTTGGGCACTGACTGATACCGGTGTCGAAGTTTTTCAGACTTTTAAAGGTTACGATAATCATCGTAAACAGGCTCTGACTGGCGTTGGAAGTTCTAGTCCGGCTTATAAAAAGCTTGAAGTAGAGGCTAAACCTGAGAAGCGTAAACTAACCAAAGAAGAAAAGCGTCGTCAGGCTGATATAAGAAATGAATTGTATAAAGACTTGAAACCTCGCCTTGCGAAGTATGAAAAGTTAGAGAAAGATCTTGAAAAAGTTCTTGAAGAACAATCTGAAATGGAAGAAAAGTTAAACGATCCCGGTCTTTATAATGATAGCGGAGCGGCTATCGAACTAAATTCCAGCTATTCTGAAGCCTGTTCATGGTCTGAAAGTCTGATGGAAGATATGGCTATCCTTGAAGAGGAAATAGCCGAGATTGAAGAGCGTAAAAAGCAGCTTTTGGAAGAGGATTAGGGCGCGTGACTGATCGAAACCCTGTATCTGTTGTTGCCGGAATTATCTGGGACAAAGGTTTATTTCTGTCGGCAGAACGTCCGAAAGGTAAAGATTACGCCGGTTGGTGGGAATTCCCTGGCGGCAAGGTGGAAAATGGAGAGTCTCTTTCCGAGGCGCTTGTCCGTGAATTGCAGGAAGAATTGGGAATTACTCCGTTAAAGTTTGACTTTTGGATGGAAAAGCTGGTTGATTATCCAGAGTATACTGTGAAACTCAATTTTTTTGATATATGGGAATTTTCAGGAGATGTAACATCATTGGAAAATCAATCATTTGACTGGTTTGATCTTGATAATGTAGTTGATGTAAAATTTTTGCCTGTTAATTATGAAATTCTTGAATTACTGAAAGAAAGGGAAAGAGCTGTTAAGGCCGTTGCCAAGTAAGGAGTGTTGCATGAAAATAGTTGATTTGATCGAAAAAAATAAGCCGTTTCTCTCTTTAGAGTTTTTTCCTCCTAAGGATAAAGAATCATGGCCTGCCTTTTTTGAGGTTGTTAAAAAGTTAAAGGTGCTGAATCCTCTTTTTGCTTCTGTTACTTATGGAGCAGGGGGCGGTTCTCAAAGCAGTTCGCTTGAAATTGTTAAGCAGATGAAACAGGACATGGGTATTGAGCCTCTTGCTCATTTAACGTGTGTTGGGGCAAGTCCTGAAAATATAAGTGATTTCATTAATTCACTTCGTGAAGCAGGGGTAGAAAATATTCTTGCGCTTCGCGGGGATGCTCCCAAAGATGTTGAAGGTTTTGATTTCAACACACAGGCTTTCAAACAGGCCTCAGATCTCGTTACCTATGTTAAAGATCAACATCCGGGTATGGGAATAGGCGTTGCCGGATATCCTGAAGCTCACCTTGAATCTCCTTCAATTAAAGAAGATTTTAAGTGGATGAAATATAAAGTTGATGAGGGCGGGCAATTCATTATTACTCAGCTCTTTTTCGATAATAGAGTTTATTTTGACTTCTGCGAAAGACTTGTCGGAATGGGGATCAATGTTCCGGTTGTTCCGGGCGTGTTGCCTATTATGAGCCTTAAGTCAGCCAAATTTATTCTTTCACTGTGCGGAGCTGCGATTCCCGGTAAATATCTCAGCGCGCTTGAAAAAGCACATGCTGACGGGGGAGACGAAGCTGTTTATCGTCTTGGAATAGATTACGCCACAAAGCAGGCTCAGGGTCTTCTCGACGGCGGGGCTCCCGGAGTTCATTTATATACTTTGAACAGAGCAAAGGCATGTCTTGAAATCGGACAGGCTTTGAAGTTTTAATTGGTCAGTTGTTGCGGTCAAGTTTTGATCATCATCAATAAAAATTAAACCTGATCACTTTTTTAAGTTTCAGATTAAAAATACGGAGGCAAAGCCATGAGTACTAAGAATCCCAGAGTTGCTGTTGTCGGTGCTACAGGTGCGGTCGGTCGCGAAATGCTTAAAGTTCTTGAGCAGAGAAATTTTCCCGCATCTGAAGTTGTTCCTTTTTCTTCTGCCCGTTCCGCAGGAACAAAAGTTACTTATATGGATAAAGAGTTGACCGTTATTGAGCTTAAAGAAGATTCATTTGAAGGATTTGACATAGCTCTTTTTTCAGCTGGCGGCAGCACTTCCGAGAAGTTTGCACCTCTGGCAGCTAAGGCTGGCTGTGTTGTTATTGATAATTCCAGCGCTTGGAGAATGGACCCTAAGATTCCTCTTGTTGTGCCCGAAGTTAATCCCGAAGACCTTGACTGGCACCCCGGCATAATCGCCAATCCGAATTGTTCTACGATTCAGCTTGTTGTCGCTCTTAAGCCTATTCATGACAAAGCTAAAATCAAACGTGTCGTAGTGTCTACTTATCAGGCTGTATCCGGCACAGGTCAAAAAGCTATCAATGAGCTTGAAACTCAGGTCAGCAGACTTTTTAATGGCAAAGAAGTTGTTTCTGATGTTTACCCGCATCAGATTGCGTTCAACTGTCTGCCTCAGATTGATGTCTTCCTTGATAATGATTACACTAAGGAAGAAATGAAAATGGTTAATGAAACTAAAAAAATTATGGGCGACGACTCTATTAAGCTTACAGCCACAACAGTTCGCGTACCTGTTTTCTACGGTCATTCAGAGTCCGTAAATATTGAAACAGTTGAAAAATTGAGTGCTGTTGAGTGTAGAAATATTCTCGCTAATTTCCCCGGAATAACTATCATCGATTACCCCGAAAAGGGGCATTACCCTATGGCAATTGATTGCGCCGGTGAAGATGATGTTTTTGTCGGTAGAATTCGTGAAGATGACACTATTGATAACGGTCTTAATATGTGGATCGTTGCTGACAACATTCGCAAGGGCGCTGCTCTTAACACTGTACAAATTGCCGAAACTCTCATCGAGCGCGGTCTTGTCCGTGTAGTTTAGCTGGCTCATTTCAGTTAGTCATTCAGGCCGATCTTTGATATTTCGAAGATCGGCCTTTTTTGTTTTTTTGTTAATTTCAGAATGCTAATTTTACTAATATGATTTAATGAAATAATTAGGGTTAATCCCTTGCCGAGTATTGCTTTTGTTCTGTAAGTTAGAAAGAGACTTTCGAGATAATCTTATTTCGAGGGTAAGTGGCGAAATCTGTCTTCTCGGGGATATGAATAAAATTTACGGAGTTCAAATTGATAAAAAAAGTAGGTAGCGAAGAATATATCGATGCTATGCTTGCCTCCATGCGTGCAGGAACTGATAAAGTTTGTGCTTTTTATGAGCATAGAATCGGGCTTGTTTGCACTGATCCTAAGTTAATGCTTATGCCGTGGGACGATCATCTGGTTCATCGCGGGGATGGTGTTTTTGAAACCATGAAGTTTGTAAATGGCAAATTGTATCAACTTGACCCGCATCTGCGCAGAATGAAAAGATCCGCTTCTACGATACACCTTCAGCCTCCTTGTTCATGGGAGGAGCTTGCTGATATTGTTCTGGATGTGTGCGGAGCTTCCGGTTGTGATTCCGGTCTTGTGCGTGTTCTGCTGGGTAGAGGCGGGGGCGGATTCGGTATCAATCCTTATGAATGTCCGGTTCCTTCATTATATATTGTTGTTTATAAATATGAGCCTAAGCCTGAAGAGTGGTATGAAAAGGGGCTTACAGCATTTAAATCCTCAATTCCTGCAAAGCAGCCTTATTTAGCGACAATCAAATCAATTGATTATCTACCGAATGTTTTAATGATGTTTGATGCAATGAAAGAAGGATTTGATTTGCCTTTCTGTTTTGACCGTCTTGGATTTTTAGCAGAAGGCGCAACGGAGAATGTCTGCATAGTTGATGCGGGCGGGACACTTAAAGTCCCAGAGTTCTCCAATGCTCTTGCAGGAACAACACTGCTTCGTGCCATTCAGTTGATAGCTGATGAAGTTCCTGTTGATTACTGCGCCATTTCCGAGGAAGACATACTCCTCGCAAAAGAGGTCATTGTTTGTGGAACATCAAATGATGCAGTCGGGGTTGTCAGATTTAATAAAAAACCGATCCATGATGTTAGACCCGGTCCTGTGTGTAAACGTATGCGCGAATTACTCGCTAAAGATCTAGAAGAGAATGGAACTGTTTTGAAGAAGTACTAAGCGATTAGTTTTTAATTTATTAAAATCATTACAGGTGGAAACTCTCATAAGAAAGTTTTCACCTGTTTTTTTAGATATTTATATGTTTTTCTGGATTAGAGCACATTTCTCCGAATAATTTAAAAAATTCGGCAATATGTCTGCCATCGGCTAGACTGTGAAGCAGTTCTATGGAGACAGGCAGAATTTTTTTGTTTTCTGCATTTTTTGTAACCTGTCCGAATAGTATTCTCGGAACGGAGTCTTCGTTGCAGTCACCCCAAGGGTTTGTGGCAGAAGTGAAAGCTACTCCATTGTTAATGCTGAAATATAAAAGATTTTGTTTATCTCCGCCTTTAGGTGTCAGGCTTGGATTGTTATCCGCATTTTGACGTGAGAATTCTATGTTTTCTGTAAGTTTTGCATAATTATCAGCGTATTGTGCCAAACAGTTTGCATGCAGTGAACGTCCCTTTGGAATATATGTGAAGGCTGGATGAACTTTGTCATAAATAACAGGTTTTCCATCTACGATTCTTGTTCGAAATTCAGGTAGGGCGTTGGCTGATTTTGTTGCAAAGAAATAAAGAGCATCTGAAAATCTGATTGATTTTGCGGATGACTTGATTCTTTTTCTTAACTCGCAAAATTCTGTGATGTCCTGTTGTATGGTAAAGCCGTACTGACATGATTTCATGGACTGGAAAAAAGTAAAATGCTCGCTTCTTTCCCAATTATCCATATCCAAATTATGCATGATGCTGTCTGTTGTAAGGGCTGATTCAGTTGTATTGGTCATTACTAATCCTGTTAATTTTTTTATAATTAATCCGAAAAAACAGGATAATGATATCCTTAATATTGGCAAGTCTTGTTTTGGGTATTTATGAATGTTTGTTGTTATTCAAAAAATGGTGATTCAACCATTGTCACACTTAGCTGAAATGATTTAAAGAAAACGTATGACAAAACGAGCATATACTGTCGCGCCTGTTGATGATTCCGGTCAATTCGTGGATGCACGAATTTCGATCGAAGGCAAGGTATGGCATCTCTGGGGTCGCAGGGGTGCTGAGCGCGAAGAAGCTCTTGCGTCTGTTTCTGAAGAAACCGGCGTGAAGCTTCCTGTTGTTTTCGGGGCAGGATTAGGTGTTTGCATTAAGAAACTGCTTGAGCGCGGTCCCGTGGCAGTTGTTGATAGCGATCCTCAGATTGCGGAACTGACTGGTGCGGACTGTTTTCGAGAGCATCCACAGGTTTTATGGCTTGATGGAGAGCCTGCGGAAGTTTTAGGCAAGCTTATAAAATGGCAGAAAGATAATGGCGGAAGCTCGTTTGATCTTATTAAAATGCCATTATATTTGCGCCTTGATCCTGACTGGTATGTAACTATTGCTAATACTCTTGAGGCTGCGGAAAAGGCTGATACAGTTCCTGATTTCTGGGAGGAAGTAAAATATCCTAAATTTCAAAATGTGAAACCTAAAGTCCTTTTTTTTAATAGACCGTATTTTTTAACCGGTGAAATTATTTCAGCTTTGGATCGTTTAGGTATTTCTTATCGCAGTGTTGATATTGGCATGGGATATACTGTTCGCGATGGTTTTGTTGAGGATTTGTTAAAGGCGGTTGTTGAGTTTAAGCCTGATTTTGCACTCACCGTTAATCATTTCGGGGTGGACAGAGAAGGGAAGTTGACTGATCTGCTTTTAAAGTTGAAATTGCCCTTAGCTTCATGGTTTGTGGATAATCCTCATTTAGTGCTTTATCGCTACAAAAATGTATCATCTGAGCTTACCTCTATATTTACTTATGATGCGGGTAATTTGTCGGTAATGCAGGACAAGGGTTTTGATAATGTTTTTTATTTACCGCTTGCGACAGACCCTTGCAGATTTAAAGCTGGCAAACCCGGTAAAGACAGTTGGTGTTCGCAAGTTTCCTTTGTGGGTAATTCCATGGTTGATGCGGTTTCAAATTCGCTTGCAGACGCAAATTTGCCTAGAAATATTAAAGATAGATATCCACAGTTAGCGGCTGAATTCGGCAATGCTGACGATCTCTCCGTTGAAAAATATTTAGAAAAAAGACATCCTGATTTATTAGAAATTGTCGAAGAATTTAAAGCTGATGAACAAAAACTTTCTTTTGAAGCTTTGATAACATGGGAGGCGACCCGTCAATATCGTCTTTCCTGTATTGAAGCTATTCTTGATTTTAATCCATTGATCGTCGGGGACCCGGGATGGCATGTCTTACTTGATAAAAATGGTTGGCGTTATCTTCCTTCTTTGGACTATTATGCTGATCTTCCAGCTTTTTACCCTATGTCCGATGTCAGTTTTAACTGCACCAGCAGGCAGATGAAGGGAGCTGTGAATCAGCGTATTTTTGATGTTCCGGCGTGTGGCGGGTTTATCTTGACTGACTATCGCGAGCAAATGGAGAATCTTTTTGAACCTGATAGTGAGATTATTTCCTATAGTAATGTTAAAGAAATACCTCAGATAATGGAAAGATGTCTCGGTGATAAAAAAATGAGAGAGAAAGTTAGTGCTGCTGCTCGAAAAAGGATATTATCCGAACATACGTATGAGCACAGGCTACTAAGTATTTTGGATAAAATGAGGAAAACCTTCGGGTAAGGATATTTATGACAGGATCTTTTTGGGATTTTTTAGACACAGAATCTCGGTATAGGCTTTTGGTTTCCGGACATGGAAAACCACATTTGATGGATACCGCCAGCAGAATTTTAAATTCCGCTGAAAATGGTAAAGAGAACGCGTCCTTAATCGATCTCGGCGTGGATCTGCTTTTAACCGCGTGGGAATCCAGTCCGCTTGACGGACAGCTTGCAACTAATCTTCTTGCAATTAATCAGCAGCTTAATTTTTTACCGGCCCAGCTAACCGAAGCTCTTTCTTTTGTTTCATCAAATAATAGTGTGCCAGAAAATATAAGTTTTTTGCAGCGTCTTATTGCTAAAGATGACAAAGAAAAGCTTCTTGAATATTTAGGAAGTCAAACTGTTCGTGAACCTGAAAATATATTTTGGTTATCTCATTTTCTCGATTTGTCATTTTTTCTTGGACGTTATGACTTGGCGCAAGATGCTGTTTCCCGGGGCTGGCCTTCAGCAATGAAAATTATTCAAAATAAGTATTCAGGTGATGTCGCTTTTTGTACGGGCGATTATGAACTTGCCGAAAATATTTATGCCGACGTATCTGATGATACGCTTATTTTGGGTGAAAGCCTTTTGAGGCTGGCCGAAGTGCTTGAGCGCATGGGACGCAGAGAAGAGGCGATGATATTGTGGCGGGACCGGATGACAGCTCGTCCGTGGCAGGTAAATACATGGTTCAAGGTCTTTGATAAAATATTTGAAAGTACCGGAAAGAGGCTTCTCGATGGTAATGTCGCGGTCTGCCTTTACACTTATGAGAAGGCAAAGGACTTTAATGCAACGATGGAGAGTTTAGCGAATTCACTTCTTGAAAACGTACAGGTTTTTGCTCTTAATAATGGTAGTAAGGATGATACAAAACAAGTTCTAGAGCATTGGAAAGAAAAGCTCGGAGAGAGTTTAACCGTTATCAATCTACCTGTGAATATAGGGGCTCCTGCTGCACGGAACTGGCTTAAGACTTTGGATGAGATTAAAGCGTTTGAGTATGTAGCTTATCTTGATGATGACGCACTTATTCCAGAAGATTGGCAGGCTCATTTCAGCAGGGCGGTAGCTTCATATCCTGATGCCGGGGTCTGGGGGTGTAAGGTTGTTAATGACGGACAGGAAGAAGTTATTCAGCACGCTGATTTACATCTGAGAGAAACTCCCCGCGACTTTAAAGACAGTATGCGCGGATTTGAATTCTCTTATCTGGACCCGCACAATCAGGATCTGGATTATGGTCAGTTTGATTTTTGCCGGCCGTGCGTGTCGGTGACAGGGTGTTTTCATTTGTTTCGACAGTCTACTCTAAATGAAATAGGTGATTTTGATCTTAGATATTCACCGACTCAATATGATGATGTTGATCATGATTTAATGCTGGCGGTTTCGGGTAAGTCTGCTGTTTATCAAGGAAGTTTGAAGGTCTTACATAAGCGCAAGTCCGGATCAGCTATTGCTTTAAGCTCTGCAGCAAAAGGTAGCGGAGCAGGTAATATGCTCAAGCTTGAATCAAAGTATTCAACTGCGGAAGTTTCAAAAATTATAAAATACGATATTGAAAAATTGGAAAAAGACTTTACAGAAAAATCATTAAAGATTGCGTCGGTATTGCAAAGCATGGCATAAATATTTTAGTATAGTTGTTTTACACAAATTTTGAAAATTATTATGAGGAGTTTAATTGTGAAAAAAATTATTTCAATTTTGGTTGTTTGTACCGCTTTATTTGCTTTTTCAGGATGTGGTTCGACACATTACACTGTTACAAAAACTGACGGTTCTACAATTGTATCCGTTGGTGAACCAAACTATTTTGATAAGTCTAAAAGTTATGAATTAAAAGATTTAGATGGGCAGAAAGTAATTTTAAAACGCGAAGATGTTAAAGAAATTAAAGAAAATAAAGATTAATACCTGATTTATATTTGATTTATAAGTGAGAATAAAAAAGAGGAAGTTATACTGCAACTTCCTCTTTTTTATTTGAAAAATTAATCAACTGCCACGGTAAGTTTCTCAAAATATGGTCTAACTGCATCAATATCTGCTTTTGGCACCTGCATCATCGCTTTAGCTGTTTGCATCATTGAGTTCATCTGTTCTTTCATTATTTTTTTATGTTCAGGAGACATGTTTGGGTCAGCATCCATTTGGGCCATTGCTGCCTGCATTTTTTCCATTCCGGCTGATTGTTCTTGTTCCATGGCGATTGAGACAAAAGCTTTTAATACTCTACCTGATGTTTCCGGCCATGTTTGAGCGGAAAAGCCGTTGTCCTTAATAATTTTTTTAGCCTGTGCACTATACTCATATATAAGCGCGCATTCTTTTTTCATCATGTCCGGGTCAAATACGTCTGTGTTGTGGCCTCCAGCTTCCTCCATTTCTGTTTCCATTTGATCCATATAAGGTTCAAGTTTTTCCATCGTGGCTATGACTCTCTCAATTTCATTTGAAGTTAAGGGAGCGGTTGCACTTACCATTGAAGCGAATGCAAAGATAAGAGTCAAAGTCAGTATTATTTTTTTCAGCATATGATCCTCCGATTAAATTATATTTGGGTTAAGGGTAGAAATCATACATATATATATTTTTAGATTACTCCAAGGTATAAAACGTATGAAGCCCTGCTTTTTCAAGCAGGGCTTCATTTTTATGGAGGCCGGAATGGGATGTTTATTTGATGAAGAGCATTTCTGAGTAGCTTGGGAGAGACCAGAGATCATCTGCTACAACATCTTCGAGGTAATCAGCATATTTGCGGACTTCCAGCATTGCGGGCAATGCTTTGTAGCAGAGGTAATTAGCCTGTTTTCCAACTTCGGATTCAGTGTTGTTTTCCATGATCTTCTGAAGATTAACAACTGCTGCCTGCATTTTTCTCAGGTTCTCAGTTACATCTTCAAGAACGTCGGTAGTAAAAGGTACACCGATTGTTTTCATGTTAGCACATGTTGAAGCCAGCTCATTCTGGTAGCGGACAGCTCCTGGGAATATCTGAGTTTTTGCAATTTTAACAACAAGAGCGGCTTCAGTCATAATAGCCTGATTGTACTGCTCAAGGTATATTTCTTCACGGCTTTCAAGTTCTTCTTTTGTGAAGACATTGTACTTAGTGAACATTTCAATAACTTCAGGAGCAGTAATCGCAGGAATTGCTTCTGCGGATGTGGGCAGGTTAGGCAGTCCGCGTTCTTCTGTTGCTTCTTTGTGCCATTCTGCTGAGTATCCGTCTCCGTCAAAGAGGATGGAGCTATGATTATCCATAATGTCTTTGATTACTTTTTGTACAGCTGCATTAAGTTTAGATTGATCACCCTTTGTCGCATTTTCAAGCTCAGTTGCAATAAAGTCTAAGGATTCAGAGAACATAGAGTTTAATGCAACCTGTGGACCTGCAATGGATGCGTTGGAACCGACAGCTCTGAATTCAAATCGGTTTCCAGTGAAAGCAAATGGGCTTGTGCGGTTACGGTCACCTGCATCTCTAGGGAGCGTAGGCAGTGTGTCAACACCGACTTTCAGGAAACCTGAGCTTGTAGGAGTAGGAGAGTTGCCTTCCTGAATTTTCTGGAAAATCTCGGTGAGGTGTTTTCCAAGGAATATTGACATGATTGCAGGTGGAGCTTCGTTAGCACCAAGACGATGGTCGTTGCTTGCAGAAGCTACTACCGCGCGAAGAAGTTTGCTGTGACGATGTACAGCGCGAATTGCCGCAGCACAGAATATCAGGAACTGAGCATTTTTATGTGGATTTTCACCTGGATCAAAAAGGCTGCCGTGTCCTTCGCAACTTAGTGAGTAGTTAAGGTGTTTGCCGGAACCGTTAATTCCTGCAAATGGTTTTTCATGCAGCAGACAAACCATACCATGTTTTTTAGCGGTGCTTTTAAGAACGGTCATAAGCATCTGGTTGTGATCGGTTGCGAGGTTGGCATGTTCGAAGACAGGTGCAATTTCAAACTGTCCGGGAGCAACTTCATTATGACGAGTTTTAACAGGTACGCCCAGTTTGTACAGTTCGTGCTCAGCATCCATCATAAAAGAAAGGACGCGGCGGGGAATTGCTCCGAAGTAATGATCGTCCAGTTCTTGACCTTTAGCAGGTTTGGCACCGAAAAGAGTTCTTCCTGCAAGCTGGAGGTCGGGGCGGGCAAAGTAAAAGTTTCTATCTATAAGGAAGTATTCCTGCTCTGCACCGGCATTGGAGATAACACGGTTTCCGGATTTGTCTCCGAAAATTTTTAAAATGCGCTGTGCCTGTGTGTTTATAACCTGATTTGCTCTGAGCAGAGGAGTTTTCTTATCAAGAGCTTCACCTTTCCAAGATACAAACGCAGTCGGAATGCAAAGGAAGGTTCCGTTTGGGTTTTCCAGGATGTATGCGGGGCTTGTCACATCCCAAGCGGTGTAACCGCGCGCTTCAAATGTGGTGCGCAGTCCACCGTTAGGGAAGCTGGATGCGTCCGGTTCACCCTGAATGAGTAGTTTACCTTCAAATTCGGCGATAGCGCTTCCTTTTCCGTCAGGGCTGAGAAATCCGTCATGTTTTTCTGCAGTTGATCCTGTGAGTGGGTAGAAGACATGAGTATAATGAGTTGCGCCTTTCGACATAGCCCATTCTTTCATTGCGTAGGCAACGGTGTCGGCTATCGAAGGATCAATTGCTTCCCCATGCTCGATAGTTTTCTTAAGAGATTTGTATATTCCTTTAGGAAGTCTCTCTTTCATTACTTTATCGTTGAAAACATTGCAGCCGAAAAGGTCTGTCGGTTTAATATCGGCGAAGTTTAGTGTCGTTGAAGGAGGGGTATAGTTAGTTACCGCTGTGATTGCGTTCTGACGAGACTTGTTCGAACTCATTTGAAAAAGCTCCTTGATATTATTTAAAATTGGTCTCCGATTGTACGGAGTTTTGATACTTATTTGCAAAAATTTAGTTTAATCAAAGCATAGAGTATGCCTAAATGTTTATTTTGTTTAAAAACATATACTTACTTTAATATGGAGAGTTTTGGCTTAGTCTTTTTTTAACAAAAATGTATAAAATAAAAGTGGTCTAACTGTTTAAATGGACATTAATGTCATTTTTTCAAAATCTACTTAAAATTGTATGACATTAATATTACAATTTTGTTAAGCTAGTGGGGTGAGGTTTTAAGCTATAATTTGTCTACAATTTAATTCTGTATGTTATGATAGTTTCTTATAAATTGGAATGTTTAAAAAATAATTAATTTGATTCGTTTTTTAATTTTTTAATTTGATTCAGTTTTTATTCAGTTGTTCTTGAAATCTTGAAATTTTGAAATAATAGTGCTAATATTTCAAAATTACGTGTAATTTGCCTCAAATAATTGAGGCATGCGGATCAATCTTCTTTGGTAAAATATGAAGATTCTTAAAAAAACAATGCCAGTTTTGGAGGTTTTATGAAAAATTTGTTGTCACTTATTGTTGCTGCGCTGTTAACAGTATTGATGGTCGGATCAGCTTTTGCTGATAAAATAACTGTTGCCTGTGATACCAGTTTTCCTCCTTTTGAATTTAAAGATCCTGAAACGGGAAAGCATACAGGGTTTGATGTTGAGCTTTGGGACGCAATTGCAAAAAAAATCGGAGCTGATTATACATTACAGCCTATGGATTTTAATGGAATTATTCCCGGACTCCAGTCCAATCAGGTTGATGTAGGTATTGCCGGAATGACCATTAAACCTGCTCGTTCCAAAGTTGTCGATTTTTCAGATCCCTATTATAATGCCGGTCTTCTGATTCTCGTTAAAGATAGCGAAAATTCCATTAAAGACATTAAAGATCTGAAAGGAAAAATTGTTGCAACTAAACTCGGAACTACTTCCGCTGACTTCGTTAAAGCTAACAGCGGTGCTAAAGAAGTTAAACTTTTCCCCAACAGTGACGCAATGTTCATGGAACTTATGGCTGGCGGTGCTGACGCAGTAATGTTCGACTCTCCTGTTATCGGAGATTTCGCGCGTAAAGCTTCTAAAGGTCAGGTCAAAGTTGTTGGTCCTTTATATCAGGGGCAGTCTTACGGAATCGCTTTCCCTAAAGGCAGCAAGCTTGTAACAAAGGTTAATACTGCTCTGAAAGCTCTTCGCGACAGTGGTGAATACCGCACACTTTATATTAAATGGTTTGGATCCGAGCCTAAATAATATTAGTTTTTTTGTTAATTATAGGGCGACTTCATAGGTCGCCCTCATTCTTTTAAAAGATAGAGGCAGTATGGCGTTTGTATTTGAAACTTCAGTGTTCTGGGATACTTTTCCCATGCTCATGCGTGGTCTTAAACTTACTGTTGAGATCGCTGTTGGGGGATTGTTTTTCGGGTTTATACTCGGAAGTCTTGCAGGTTTAATGAAACTGGCACGGTCCCTTTTGGTAAGAAAACTTGCCGGCGTTTATGTTGAAGCGATTCGCGGAACTCCGATGCTGGTTCAAGCAATGTTTCTTTATTACGGTGTTCCGATGGCTGTAGGCATAAGAATAGCACCGATTACTGCCGGTATTATCATTATTGCTATTAATTCCGGTGCGTATATAGCTGAAATTGTGCGCGGTGCTGTGCAGTCCATTAATCCCGGACAGGTTGAGGCCGGACGTTCTATAGGTCTCACCCGTTCCCAGACAATGCTTTATGTTGTCTGGCCTCAGGCGTTGAAGCGTATGATTCCTCCCTTGGGTAATCAGTTTATCATCAGTCTGAAAGATACTTCTTTATTGATGGTTATCGGTGTCGGTGAGCTTATGAGAACAGGGCAGGAGATTACTTCCGTCAATTTCAGGGCGTTTGAAGTTTATCTGGCTGTTGCATGTGTGTACCTTGTCATGACTCTTTCAATTGCACAGGGTATGAAAATGTTGGAAAAAAAGCTTAACACCACCCGGAGATAATATTGTGATTAAAATTAAAAATTTACATAAAAATTTCGGGATGCTGCAAGTTATTAAAGGGATTAACTTACACGTTAAATCCGGCGAAGTAGTTTGCATAATCGGCCCTTCGGGATCAGGTAAATCCACAGTTTTAAGGTGTATCAATAAGCTTGAGGTTCCCAGTTCCGGTACTATTGAAGTAGACGGTTATGATATCATGGACAAGCAGACGAACATTAATAAAGTTCGTACTGAAGCCGGTATGGTTTTTCAGCAGTTTAATCTTTTTCCTCATATGACTATTTTGGAAAATGTTACTTTGGGGCCTCTTAAAGTCCGCAATATGAGCAAAGGTGATGCTAACGCATTAGGCTTAAAGCTTCTTGATAAAGTCGGTTTGAAAGAGAAGACTATTAATTTCCCAGATCAGCTTTCCGGCGGACAGAAACAGCGTGTTGCCATTGCCAGATCGCTTGCATTGCAGCCCAAGGTTATCCTTTTTGACGAACCGACATCTGCTTTAGACCCTGAGCTTGTTGGTGAAGTTCTGGACGTAATGCAGAAATTGGCCAAAGAGGGCATGACTATGATCGTGGTTACTCACGAAATGGGTTTTGCTAAAGAGGTTGCCGACAGAGTTATCTTTATTGATGAGGGAGTTATTCAAGAAGAAGGTTCTCCTCAAGAATTTTTCAGTAACCCTAAGAATCCAAGATTGAAGGATTTTTTAGGAAAAGTTGTTTCCCATCTTTAGTTTTTTACCTTTGTTTTTGTTTAAGGCGGCTTACCTTGCGGTGGCCGTCTTTTTTTTGTCCAACCTGATAAAAGCTTGACTGAGTCTTGTATATGCTCAATAAGATTAAAGTAATCCTGAACTTTAATCTTATGGAGTAATTTTTATGAAGAAATTTTTATGTTGCAGTCTTGTCGCTCTGGTTTTCATGATGTTTAGTGCAATGGCATTCGCGGCTGGTGCGCCTGAATTGCGCGGTACATGGGGTGGTGCGGTTAAGCTGATCACTAAGGATGGCGATATTAGAGAAAATAAAGCTGTTTTTGTTATCAATAAACAAGATGGAACTATGTTTTCCGGTTATAAAATCTGGCTTGCCGACAAAAATGATAATGCAGAGACAGAACCATTCTGTGGTATTATTGATGCAGATGGAACCCGTCTGTATCTTGCAGAAGGTGAAGACGGATATCTTCAAGGTGAAATAACTGGAAAACAAACGATTTCTTTGTACTATCTTGAGAGCGGTAGAAAAGCTAAAGCTATCAAGTATAATCTTGAGCGAGTTCGTTTTACCAGAGGATTTATTGATATCGATAAAGACGGAAATAAAACTATAATCCGTTCCGAAATTGTGAATGTTTATCCTCTTAATGCTGAACGCATTATGCGCGAAGCTGATGTTAATAAAGACGGAAAACTCAGTAAAACAGAATGGGAAAATTGGAAAAACGGAAAATAATTTCAGAAAAAATACATTTTATTTAGGCGCAATCGTCAAGATTGCGCCTTTTTTTGTGAAAAAAGTGAGTTTTAAATTGAATTAAAAGTGAAATTAAGAGTGAAAACTGTCGATGATAATGAAAATTTAGAGTGTTTTTAGATTTAAGTTTGATGTCTCCTTACCAAGGAGTGCATTGATTTCTACCGAACATCACCTCCCACGAGGGCTCATTTCTTTGCAACGTGCGGCGATACACGCTCCAGTTACTTCTTTTATTGCAGCCAAAGAAGTAGCTCCGTTCGAAATAGCTTCGTTAATTTGGCCTTTTGTAATGTTTGAGCAATAGCAGATAATTTCATTTTCTGGCGCGAGAAGGATGTCTTTAGTGAATATCGTCATTAATTCTCCATCATAGATATAGATAAAATCCCGAAGTTATTTTTTAACACCGGGCTTTATCTCAGTTTAAGAAAATTATCTGTGCAAGAAAATAACCGATAACTGTGGCTGTTCCAATACCTATTAAGCCTTGAAACATAAAGCTTTGATTCAATACATATTTCCCAATGTGAGTTGTTCCTGTTCGGTCAAAACTGATTGCAGCAAGATCACTCGGATAGAAGGGGGAGAAGAAGTAGGCATAGCAGGATGGCAGAACACCGATAAGAACTTCTTTCGAAATACCCAATGAGAATCCTAGCGGGAGCATAATCGTCAATACTGCGGCCTGACTTTTAACGAACATGGCTATGGCGAATGTCCAAGGATACAAATGAACCATTTCACTGATCATACCTATGAGGTAAGGCTTATTATAACTATTGATGGTGTACTCATCCATGCAATACTAAAGATTGTAATCATGGCGGTCATTCCCGCTGTGAAGACACTGCTATGAACTATTTTTTTAGGGGAAAGATTTGTCATTATGACAATGATTGCACCGACTGCCAGCATCATAAACTGGATGGCGACTGACATTTTAACGCCCTCTGGAAGCAGGTGTTTGCTAAATAGAGCAAGAATTATAACTGCTAGAATTCCAAGAAGGAAGACAGCCAGTCCTTTTTTCCCTGTTGAGGCTATCTCGGTGGAGGTAGAGTCTATGTCTTCAACTTCACGTCTAAATTCAGGGTCTTTCATCTTTATCTGAAATTCTTCGTCCTAGTCTAAATCTTTACCACGTTTAAGGCTTCATGTTGCTGCTGTGAGCATTCCAATGAAGGTTGCAGGAATGGTGACCATAAGAATATTAACCAGATTTATATCAAGGTTATTGTCAGCGGCCGTGGCTAGAACGACTGCTGCAGCGGCTGCAATAGGGCTGTCGGTTATACCCATTTATGATGCAACTGTAGAAACGGCTAAAGCTCGTTCAGGTCGGATTCCGTTTTTATAAGCAACATCGTAGATGACAGGCAGAAGGGGGTATACAGAGTGTCCGGTTCCGACCAGCACCGTAAGCGAGAAAGTACAGATATAGCCTAAGTATACAATGTATTCAGGATGTTATCGTAAAATTTATCGGCAAATTTAACAAGAAGACTAAGTCCGCCCGTAGCTTCAAGTGTTGTAGAAGCTGCGACAACAGCAAGAATGATGAGCATCACGCTGACAGGCGGATTGCCCGGTTTTACGCCGAATGCGAAAACGAGAATGGCCACTCCTCCATAGCGGATACCTATAAATATTATTACAAGCAGTAAAAGAAGATGAACCCAGAACATAACGCCTCCTTTTTATTCTATATACTGCTTATTAATAATGTATGGAGATATTTAAAGCAAGTTAAGAGCCTTTTATTGAGACTACCGAACTCCTTTATTCATTAGAAATGATCCAAATTGTTTGTCAGTAACGAGTATATGGTTTTTCAGCCAGTCTGCGAGATATTTAAAAACTTTATATGGATCCAGTGCGTTATTGTCTGCGTCCATCATGTTATCCGCAGAGGCTACATATATCATGAAGTGGTTATGCTGCTTTCTATGGTTTTCAGTTTCTGGGTAGGTATAATGTTTCATGAACATCTCTTCGGTTGAAAAATGATCCATGGCATATTGACGCATTTCTGAAATCAATTCTAAAAGCACTTTCTGTTCTTCCATCTTTTCGATTGAATCGTAAGCTTTGTTAATCATTCCTATAAGAACTTTATGTTCATTATCGATTTTTTTGATTCCAATTGAATAATTATCGTTCCAAGATAATAAGGCCATATTTAACTCCTCATGTTGTTTAAGTTAGTGATATGCCTATCCGGGGAGTAAATCAATATGCTATAAATTCTATCTTATTGGGTAGATACATCTTTTAATCCTAAGAAGGATGTCGTGGATGTGTTTTGATTGTGAGTTGTTTCAGAGACAAATAGTGAAGTTTTTTAAAATAAAAAATAATATGTCTTGACATTTTTGGGTCGTTGATAGAGAACTTTCCTCTATACACTAGTAACGCACGTGGAGGCGCGGTCTGAATGTGACCGAAGCTAGTTTAAAATGAACAGGTATATCGAGGAGCAATGTGTGCATCTTGTACACTGCTCCTTTTTTTGTTGGCGCGAAAGCGTCAGCGTCTCATCAATTTTTTAGGAGAATATATAATGTCTAAAAAACTTTATGTCGGAAATTTGCCTTGGTCTGCTACTGAAGATGATCTTCGCGCTGCTTTTGAAGCTTACGGTGAAGTTATTTCTATCAATCTTATCGAAGACCGTGAAACTGGTCGTCCTCGTGGTTTCGGCTTTGTCGAAATGGATGACGCCGGTGCTCTTGAAGTTATCGACAATATGGACGGAAAAGATTTCGGCGGACGTAACCTTAAGGTTAACGAAGCTAAACCACGTGAAGAACGTCCACGCTGGTAGTCTGAATTTCTAAGTTTTAGTCCGGTATCCGGCGCCCGTCTCTCTTTCGGGAGGCGGGCGTTTTTTGTTTTTGTTTTTTCGATTGACAGTTTAACTAGGAGAGATCATTGCCGCCTAATCGTAATTATAAATTTGAGAAGCGCCAGAAAGATTTGGCAAAAATGAAAAAGAAAGAAGAAAAGAAGCAACGCCAATTAGCAAAGAAGCAAGCAAGCCAAGATGAAAATGGTGTAGCTGTTGCTGAAAATGAAGAAAATAACGCGGTGACGGATTAAATGTCTGGTCAGAAGTTAAGAACTGATTCATCCGGTTCAAGATATTCTTTGAACCGGATGAATATTGTCGTTCAATAAAATTTATCTAATAAAGAAATCTCTTTTTTAGATCCTTTTCTCTCCTTGCTATAATAAAATTTCTTTAAGTTTGATCCAACAGCCTTTCTACCTTTCTACATTTCTATATTTCTACTTTTCGTGATGAACTCCGTTTTCCATACGATGCTCAGGGCTATCTTTACGGTAAACCCATGCAAACCTAGCCGCGGTTGAAATAGACTTTAGTGGATTCTTCTTCTTCTTCTGCGATCAAGCGTGCAACCATGTTTGAGTCGAGGTATGCTCGGACGCGGACAATTATTTTATCTCTGAATTCAATAATCCAACAATATTGATTATCAAAATCCCATCCACTTTTGGCCTGTGATGTTGCTTGTAATTCAACTATTGCAGTGTCTCCGTCTATGAAGACTGTTTTTAAAACCAACTGAATCGGGGCAGTGAGACAGGGTGCCAGCCGGTTGAATGTATTTTGGCGGAAATCTTCAAGGCTGGTATAGTGACCTGCTAATGGATGCGTTCCCATAACTGTCCAGTCTACATTTTCACTTACATTGGTAAAAAAGGAATCGGCATCACCTTTTTCTAGATGCTTGAATAGGTTTCGCACTTCTTCTTTTGTGATTTTCATACTTTTCTCCTTTATAGTTGTGGAGCTTCTTTTAATAATAGCTTTGCTGTGTTTTTGAGTCAAAGAGTTTTGACTTTTTTTAAGTGCTTCTGATCGAAACATGATTAAAACCCGATTGAGATGTGAAAAAAGATTTGCTTACTTCAAAAAAAGAGGCCGGATTAAAATCCGGCCTCTTTTTTTATAACATTAATTAATGTTGAGAGCTTATTTGCTATGAACAATTAAACTGATCGAGTAATCCCGCCATCAACGCGCAGGTTTTGACCTGTTATATAGCTTGATTTATCAGATGCAAGGAAGGCTATCGCTTCGGCAATTTCTTCTACTTTTCCATAGCGGCCCATAGGAATGCGGTTACGCCTTTCGTCTTTTTCGGGGAGACTGTCGATGAAGCCGGGCAATACGTTGTTCATTCTAATTAAGCTTGATGCGTACTGATCCGCAAATAGTTTGGTAAATGCAGCAAGGCCGGAGCGGAAGACTCCTGAAGTCGGGAAAAGCGGTTCCGGTTCGAAGCAGGCGTATGTTGAAATATTAACAATTGAGCCGCTTCCCTGTTTAAGCATGATCGGAGTTACAAGTCTGGCTACACGAATGACATTAAGCAGAGAAACTTCCATACCTGTCACCCATTCCTCATCAGACATTGCGAGAATGTCACCTTTGGGACCATGTCCCGCGCTGTTGACGGCAACATCAATGCGTCCCCATTTATCCATAGTACCCTTAATCAGGGTGGCGAGATCTTCAGGTGATCTGTTAGAACCGGTTACGCCGAATCCGCCGAGTTCTTTTGCTAGAGCCTCGCCTTTACCGGAAGAGGACAGGATCGCGATTTCATAACCTTCAGCGGCTAATTTGCGGGCTGCGCCAGCACCCATGCCGCTTCCGCCTGCAGTGATAATTGCAACTTTATTTTGAGACATTATATTACTCCTTTCGTGATTAATTGTTTGAATTGCGGTTAGCGTTCAATCTATTTATGTTTATACTTAGTTTATTTATGTGGCAACTTTTGAAGTGAGTCGTTTTTATTTTTGCATTAAATTAATTTACGCACTTGCCTAATATTGGCAGGTGCGTTTTTTTATGGAATTGAGTTGTTCATGACTCTTAAAAGAAATTTATTGTGTGGTCTTAATTGGATGAAAGTGTCTGTAAATTAAAGATAAAATAATTCATTCTGGAATTGTTGAGATAAAGTCTAGATGAGTTGATTTATTATGCAACAGTTGATGTTTTTTTATTTTAATAGACAGTAATAAAGGTGTTAATTTGAAAAATATGATGATTTGATTTTTTTTACATATAGGTTACATAGCTGCTAATGCTGAAATTAATTTTTTTGGTTTTAATGGAGGGTAAGATGAGGAAAAGGATGTTGCTTTTTGTTTTTTTTATTGTTCTTTCTATTTCTTGTTATGCAATATTTGCTGTTGCAGCAGGGCCGCATGATGAAGGTTGTACAGACTGTCATAGTACTCACTATGCTAAAGGTGAATACATTATCGGTGTAGAACCTTTTAAAGTTAATAATCCTTCTCGTACAAGGAATACACGTACATCTCAGGGGATTGATTCCCTCTGTTTAGGTTGTCATAATGATGGTGAAGGCATTCTGCCTGTTAACCTTCATTCCACTCATCCTACCGGTGTTAAACCTATGTATGCAAAAGTTCCGAAACAATTGCTTTGGGATGGAGTTTTGACATGTTCAAGCTGTCACGATCCGCACCCTAATAACGCAAATTATAAGTATCTTATTGTTCCTACTAAGGAAGGAAAAGATATGGGATTATTTTGTGGGCAGTGTCATCCAAGGCAGTCTGACAAGCAAGTTATGTCTAAGGTCAGTAAGATGAAGATGACATTTGATCCAGTGATCGCACCTATTATCAAATTCAAGCAGAAAGCTCCGGTTCCGGTTAAAAAGACAACCAGACCTGCTCCGGCTACCAAGCCTGCGCAGTAATTCATTAGAAAATTGAGACATCTTCCGTCAGACGGCGTATGGGGTGTTGCTGTCAGGTTTTAAAGCGGAGGGTGTTTCGGTCTGTCGGGGGATTTTTAAGGCAGGCCTGTTAAAATTCAAGAACAAAGTTTTATTCAGCAGAGCCTGAACGTTTCCATTGTATGGAAACGTTCAGGCTTTATTTATTATTAATAAACTTTTCGTTTTGAAAAACTTGATCCCACTACCGAGAAAGTGTTTTCAACGATGAACAGGACATTATCATCATGGCTGAAGGCTATTTCTTCTAATTTTTTTAACTGAACATTATTAACAACAGTCATAAGAATATTTTTTTCCTGCTTAGAATAGGCCCCGAAACCTTTAAGAAATGTACCGCTCTGTTTTAAGGTATTAAGAATGTCATTACTGATTTCTTCTGCTTTATCCGAAATAATAAAGACCACCTTACGCTGGTTGAATAATGACAATGTTTTTTCGACAGATATTGCGGATATAAAAACTAAAATCAGCGAAGCAATAATAAGATCCAATGACAGTTCAAATAAACTGAGACCGAACAGGATAAAGTTAAAAATAATATAAACTTTCCCAATGCCGATGTTGAACCTTTGGAAAAGATATACTGCTATAACATCAAGTCCGCCGTTTGAACCTAAGGAGCGCAAGACAATCCCAGATCCGAATCCTGTTATCAAACCGCAAGCTACGCTCGCATAAAGCTGACTTTCTACGTACATGGGGATGTTGATCAGTTCATAAAATCCTGTGGTAGCAATAGTTGCGTATACGCTGTACCAGAAAAAACGTCGGCTTACTTTTATCCATGCAAACACAAAGAGCGGTACGTTTAAAAGAAGGTAAAGCCAACCCGGTGATAGAATTCCAGTTTTATAGTAAATTAAAGATGCCAAGCCGAAGATTCCGCCGGGAATAAACTCATGCGGAACAGCTAAGCTTCTAAGTCCGATTCCGGCCAAAAGAGAGCCGGTTGTTATCAGTATTACATTCCACCAAAATGAATATGTAAAATCCAGGCTGAATGAAGAGCCCTTACCAAGAGGATGCTGTACTTGTTTTTTGTCAGACATTGTTTTTATGCTTTTGGGAATCGTTAAAGAAATTGTGCGAATAAATTATTGTAGCCAACATTAATTATTTGTTATTCTTTGCTGTTTTTTAAAGAGAGAGCAGAGGTATAGTCTATTAACAAATTGGGGCGGAAATGTCCGGTTTTTGTTGCCCAAACTCTTGAGCCTTTTTATAGCAGGAAGTCAACAGAATTTGTGAGGTTTTTTGAGATAAAAAAGGGCTGAAAGTAGTAAGTTTATATTTTTCATTATGCAGGACGGGGGAGGCTTGATTTCGATTGATTTTTTCCCAAAAGATAAGGGCTTAGGTTTTAACACCTAAGCCCTTATAAAAACTGGCGGAGAGGGTGGGATTCGAATGCACTCTTTTTGTTTGTGAGTAGTTGTTATGTGCAAACTTAAAATCTAATAATTTTTTAGGTTTTTATTAATATACTCTTTTAGTGTTCTGCACAGGCAGCAATATTCGTAGAAAGTACTAGTGAGAAAGGATATGTCCTTATTACCTGTTCTCTCATGCTTAATATATTGTATTTGTTTAAAGTATCCACAATCGTCTATTGATAATATTAGTGAAACTAGTTTGCTGTCTAAATATAGTCCTTGTGTAAGAATCTCCCGAATACGGTTTTGGCCTCTGTTAGAATAGAATACTTGAAATTGAATCCAATCAGCCAATTCAGTTTTAACTAACAGGGGAGCCGTTTTGCTGTTTGGATCTATTTTTAAAAAGCAGTTTTTAATGTTATCTGAGGATATGTTTTCTAGTGTCAGATCAATTCCTGAATGTTTAGAAAAACCTCGAAGTAAATTAGTGCAATCTCCTACTACACCATTACTCCATTTTTTTATAATGGGGTAAATGCACAGCTTATTGCGAACTTCTTTTAAGTGAACGACAATAATATAAAATACGTAACTGGCAATTACCGAGGCAAGCAATCCTTCAACAAAAATACCTATTTTGTGCATGCCTATTAGTGGCTCTTTTAATTTATCAAGATAAATAATTTTGATTAAAAGAATTGCTACAGAAGTTCCAAGCAACCAGTTTAAACATTTGGGAATACTTTTAATATATAGGGATAAAATTTTCATAGTTGTACACTCAATTTAGTCTTTTTTATTAATCACCAAGGATCTAATTATACTGCTCAATCGTTCTACAAATATATAGTTATAGTCTTGATTTTACGGTAGATGTTAGCATCTAGTAAAGCGTATTATCAAAAAACAAATAGCAAACGCACATTCTTGATATTTCCCAAAAGATAAGGGCTTAGGTGTTAACACCTAAGCCCTTATAAAAACTGGCGGAGAGGGTGGGATTCGAACCCACGTAGGGTTTGACCCCTAACTCGATTTCGAGTCGAGCGCGTTACGGCCGGACTTCGCTACCTCTCCACATATATATAGTGGCTGAAAAAGGACTTCCAGCCTTGGGGAAGTGGTAGTCATATCCATTCTTGATGGGAGACGCAAGGGAATTTCGTTAAAAAGATGGTGATTTTATTTTCTTTTTTGCAGGAAAAAACTTTGCAGCATGATACGGCATTCGTCAGCGCGTACGCCGCCTAATACCCAGAATTTGTGGTTGGTAAATGTCAGGTCTGTGCCTTCCATATTTGAGACAACGGCTCCGGCTTTGGGGTCCGGCGCTCCGAAAATGATCCCTGCCACGCGGGCATGAATAATCGCTCCGAGGCACATTATACATGGCTCGAGAGTCACGGCTAATATCGTCCCTTGAGGCAATCGGTAATTATTCAGATTGTTGCAGGCGGAACGTAAACATTTAATTTCTGCGTGGGCGGAGGGGTCGTGGTCGCTGACCGGACTATTGCTACCAGTTCCTAAAATTTTGCCGTCCTGTGAAAAAAGGGCCGCACCTATGGGGACTTCCCCTTTGTTGCGTGCTAGAAATCCCTGCCGCATTGCGACATCCATCATGTCTCGCCATGTCTGGCCTTGCGGAGGAGTGACGGGCGGTTTGCCGCGAATAATTATTTCATCAGGATTGTTCATAATAAAATTGGAGGAAGAATTTTAGTTCTCCCTCCATTTTTTAGAATATAATTTTTTAAACAGACTTAAGGTAATTCACGCCGCCTTCAAGCAAAGCAAGTCCCAGAGTGGGCACGTTGCCTCTTGTCCATGTTGGGTGGTTGGTGGGGTGGTTAAATGCTTCAGGATGCGGCATGAGGCCTAATATGCGTCCTGACGGGTCAGTGAGTCCTGCTATGCCTAATGGTGATCCGTTGGGGTTGGCAGGGTATTCAAGGGTTACTTCGTTAGTCTCTTCATCAATATATTGGAGCGCGATGAGATTGTTTTCTACTAATTGTTCCAAAAGAGCATCGTCGTTAGGAATTATTTTTCCTTCACCGTGACGAACTGGCAAATGTAGTGTTTTTATATTTTTTGTGAATATGCAGGGGGATTCCTGATTAGCTTTTAGATGTACCCAACGAGCTTCGAAGCGTGCGGAATCATTGTAACTAAGTGATACTTGGCGAGTGAAATAATCACCGCCTACAGCAGGAAGAAGCCCCAGTTTTACTAAAAGTTGGAACCCGTTACAGATGCCGAGAATAATTCCGCCATCTTCAAAGAATTTTTTAATTTGATCTACAAGCGGGGTGCCGTCAGCAGTGTGTGCATGCTTCCAGCGAAGGGCTGCGGCCTGTGCAGCTCCGAGGTCGTCTCCATCAAGGAAGCCACCGGGAAATATAAGATAATTATATCCTTCAAGGCTTGTTTTGCCTGCGGCAAGATCAGAAAAATATGTGATATCAACTTCGTCAGCTCCAGCTTTTTTTGCTGCATATGCTGATTCCTGTTCACAATTGGTTCCGTATCCGGTAATGACCAATACTTTAACGCGGGCCATATATTTTCTCCCTCCTAGGTTGACAATCGAAATATTCAGAGACTAGTTTGTCCGTGCTTTGAAGAGAGGAACATAATTGCGGCTCAGCTTTCCGTCAACAGCCTATATTCCTCAGGACGTACCGCTAACACAAAAAAATGATGTCGGATACGCCTGAATGCAGGATGTTTACTGGGTTGGTATCGTTTTGTGTTTTTTTTAATTACGACTTTATTCGCTGTGCATTTTGTTTTATGTAGCAGCGAGATTTTAAATAAATAATCCATCATGGATGGGAGCATCATGAAAACCAAGTTTATATTCATTACCGGGGGCGTTTTGTCCTCGCTCGGCAAAGGTCTGGCTGCGGCCTCAATCGGCGCACTTCTTAAAGCCCGAGGGCTTACTGCGACAATCCAAAAGCTTGATCCTTATATCAATGTCGACCCCGGAACCATGAATCCCTTCCAGCATGGCGAAGTATATGTGACGGATGACGGCGCTGAAACAGATCTCGATCTCGGGCATTACGAACGTTATCTTAATGTTGCGCTCAACCAGAACAACAACTTTACCTCCGGGCGTATTTATCACTCCGTTATCACTAAAGAAAGACGGGGTGATTATCTCGGCGGCACTGTTCAGGTTATTCCTCACATTACCGATGAAATTAAGCAGGCTGTAATTGGCGTTGCGAAAGGTGAAGATGTTGCTCTTATCGAAATCGGCGGCACGGTCGGTGATATCGAAGGGTTGCCTTTCCTTGAAGCTATCCGTCAGCTCCGTTCAGAACTGGGAAGCGAAAATGTTCTGTATATTCACCTGACTCTTGTTCCTTACCTTAAAGCTGCCGGTGAAGTGAAAACTAAACCCACACAGCACAGTGTAAAAGAACTTCGCAGTATTGGTATCCAGCCTGATATTATTCTTTGCCGCAGTGAAGTTGATCTTGAAGAAAGCATTAAACGCAAAATTGCGCTTTTCTGTGACGTTGATCGTGACGCAGTTTTCACCGCAGTGGATGTTGATTCTATCTACAAAGTGCCATTATCTTTTTATCAGGAAGGACTTGACCAGAAGATAGCCATTCTTCTCAATCTCCCTGCTAAGAATTGTAATCTTGATCCTTGGAAAGAGCTTAATTATAAGCTCGACAATCCTAAAGGTGAAACTACAATTGCCATTGTCGGTAAGTATGTTGACCTTAAGGAAGCTTATAAGAGTTTGCATGAAGCATTGATTCATGGTGGTGTTGCTAATGAAGTTGCTGTTAAGCTTCGTTATGTAAATTCTGAAGAGTTGACAGCTAAGAATATTAAAGAAAACCTTAAGGGTATTGACGGAATTCTGGTTCCCGGTGGATTCGGAGCTCGCGGCGTTGAAGGTAAAATTACCGCAATTCAGTATGCTCGTGAAAACAAAATTCCTTTCTTTGGAATCTGTCTCGGAATGCAGTGCGCTGTTATTGAATATGCCAGAAATGTTCTTGGTCTTGTGAAAGCTAATTCTGAAGAATTTGATAAAGACGGTCCTGATTCAGTTATTTATCTTATTAAAGAATGGTATGATTATCGTACCCAAAAGACTGAATGTCGTTGTGAAGAAAGTGATAAGGGCGGAACCATGCGTCTTGGAGCTTATCCTTGCAAAGTCGTTGAAGGAACAAAAGCGATGGATGCGTATGGTAAAACTGAGATTCAGGAACGTCATCGTCATCGTTATGAATTCAACAAAGAAGGCTACGCAGCTAAGTTTGCAGAAGGCGGCCTTGTTTTCAGTGGACTTTCTCCTGATGAAACACTTGTTGAAATTGTTGAAATTCCAGAACATCCATGGTTTGTAGGTTGTCAGTTCCATCCGGAATTTAAATCTACTCCTATGAATGCTCATCCTCTGTTCAGAGATTTCATCAAAGCGGCTCGTGATAATAAATAAGTTGATTTTAGGGAGCTGAATTATTTTGACCCCTGATGAATTATATACAAAAAGTGTGCAGGGCCCGTTTATATTAGCGGGGCCCTGTGCCCTTGAAAGTTTTGAAGTCGCAATGACCGCAGCTAAAGTTCTTGCTGAAATAGCTTCACGCCTCGGGGTGACGGTTATTTTTAAAAGTTCTTTTGACAAGGCCAACAGAACCTCTGTGGAATCTTTTAGAGGGCCGGGACTTGATGAAGGTGTAAAGTGGCTTGCCCGTATCAAGGAAGAAACCGGTTTGCCTATTGTTACCGATATCCATTCACCTGAGCAGGCCGAGCCTGTTGCCGCTGTCGTTGATGTTTTGCAGATTCCCGCATTTTTGTGCAGACAGACAGATCTTCTTGTCGCTGCAGGAAAAACGGGACGCATTGTCAATGTCAAAAAGGGGCAGTTTGTGGCTCCGCAGGATATGGCACATGTGGTCGAAAAAATTCGTTCCACGGGGAATAATCATATATGGCTGACAGAGCGCGGTTCAAGTTTCGGCTATCATAATCTTGTTGTTGATATGCGCTCGCTTTCAATTATGAAAGATCTCGGCTGTCCTGTTGTTTTTGATGCCACGCATTCTGTTCAGCTCCCAAGCGGGCTTGGCGGAAAATCCGGTGGACAGCGGGAATTTGTTCCTGTTCTGTCTCGGTGTGCTGTTGCCGGAGGAGCTTCCGGGGTTTTCATGGAAGTTCATCCAGACCCTGATGTAGCTCTTTGTGACGGTCCAAACAGCTGGCCGCTCGATCAAACGGAAGATCTGATTAAAGATTTACTTGCCGGATGGAGTATTAAATATGCGTGTTGAGAAGTTGGCAGCAAAAATTAAGCTTCTGATTCTGGATGTTGACGGAGTCCTTACTGATGGTGGCCTTTATTATGACCATCAGGGAAATGTGACTAAGCGTTTTAATGTTCAGGATGGGCTCGGGATCAAATTTGCGCAGCAGGCTGGACTTCAACTTGCTGTTATAACCGGACTTAATCATGGTGCCGTGGAGAGTCGCATAACGGAACTCGGAATCACTGATTATTTTCCCGGTCAACGTGAAAAACTTCCTTTTTATGAAAAGCTGATAAAAGAAAAAGGACTCAAGCCGGAAGAAGTCGCTTACATTGGCGACGACTGGATTGATGCTCCTGTTATGCTGAAAGTCGGATTGCCTATGGCCGTTTGTAATGCTCAACCTGAAGTTATCGGAATTTCTAAGTGGGTTTCAAGAAAGCCCGGTGGACACGGCGCGGCAAGAGAAGCTATTTCATTTCTGCTGGACAGCCAGGGACTTCTTGAAGATATTTGGCTCAAGTGGGCCGAATAAATGAAGCGGAGCAGCTTTGTTTTAATGCTTCTTACTATGCTTTTTGCCGGATTTGTTACCGGTACTTTGCTTGGAAGTAAGTTTGCTCCTTATCCGCACATGGCGCGCGGTTTGGTCGACAGTCCTCCATTTCGAAGCGACAGTGATTCTGATGTGTCTGCCGAAGAAATTGAATTGATACAGGGGACGGGCGGCGATATTGAATGGATTCTTCGCGCCGGAAGTGCTGACTATGATCAGGAAAATGGGATGGTTAAGGTTGATAAACCTAAAGTTACTTATTATTTAGGCAGAGACCGAAAAGAAGTTTTTGTCCGAGCACTTTATGGTGAAGTCAGTCAGCAGGGTAAGGGGCTTAAATTATGGGATCATGTTGAAGGTCATTATGATGACATGAGGCTTCAATCGGATTCGCTGGACTTTAAGCCGAAAGATAATCTTATTTTTCTTGAAGGAAATGTCAAAGTCCAAAGTCCATCTCTTTATATTAGTTCTCAAAGGGTTAAAGTCGATTTGAAAACCCGAGAGATAATGATTGAAGATGGATTGGAAGCCCTGATAGCACCTGGCATGGTGGTAATGCCACAATAGAAGCGAGTATACATTTGAGTAGCATATTTGATAAAAAATTCTTGTTCCGCAGTTTCTCTCCTACTGCCTCTGCATATACTGCTTCGGCACTTATTTGTGCGGTTTTTATCCTTTCTTTTTTTGCAATAAGTTCTGTTGCGCATGCTTATGACAGAACAGAGCTCAAGATTTCTAAATCCATAGCTAATATTAGAGAAAAAGCGGATTTGAAATCTCCTGTTGTCTGGGTGTTATCTCCAGCGGAAAGTTTTCTTGTTGATAAAGGGCAAAAAGGATGGTTTGCAGTTTATCCGGCTTCTTCAGATTTATCCGGTTTGCCGATAGGCTATATTTCTAAAAAAATAGTAATTCCTGCTGCTCAGAACAGTCCTGTAGTGGACTGGGGCGATGTTCGATATGTGGGAAAAGAGCTTAACTATCATGTGGAGCGGTCTTCAAAATCCGCTGTCGCCGGTAAATTAGCTGAAGGTGATAAAATCAAAGTCGGTTTTTTACGAGGTGGATGGTACGCAATTTTCAAGGTTGATAAGCCTGTTGCCTCAGAAGAAGATGCTTTGGGTTTTGTTGAAAAGGGTTTGGTTGATATTAAACTGGATGATGCCAGAATTAGATATGCAGTACGAAAAATAAGTGTAATTCAAAAGCCGGTAGCGACCTCTAAGGCTGTAGGTGTGCTGAATCCCGGACATAGAGCTCAGGTGGGTAAAGAGAAGGGCGGAATGTATGCTCTTTATCGTATAGACACTTTTGTTAAAAAAGATACTCCGGTCTGGGGTTATGCTTGGGGCCCTTTCCTTGCAGCTTATCCGAAGAATCTGGAAAAGAAAAAAATGGTGGGAATCGATACCCGTAAAGCTGAGCTTGAAGCAGAAAAGCAAAAGAAGAAAGTAGAACTACAGAAACGTACAACAGTTTTAGCCTCCATGGATAAAGCGATGGACGAAGTATTGAATGCTCCTATCGTGACTAAAACCATGTTTGCTTCGGCTGTACTTAATGTCCGTTCTGAGCCTAATGCTAAGTCTCTTATCGTCGACAAACTTGAAGTCGGGCAGGCTGTACTTGTCGGGCCGGAAGAAGGTAAATGGTTTCCAGTTTTCAAGGCCGGAGCAACAGTCGAAAGTGATAGCCGCATTGTTGGATATGTTTATAAGGCATATTTAAATAATGAGCCTCCGGTCGAAGTAAAGAAAGATAGACCTGCTAAGAAAAGAATTCCCGGCGGACCGGATGAAGTGCCTATTAAAATCACTTCTAAAAAAATGACTTTCAGTGAAAACAAGAATCAAATAACTTTTTCCGGCAACGTAAAAGTCGTAAGGCTTGATGTTACGCTGACATCAGATACGCTGACAGCTTTTTTAAAGGCCGGCGGAGATTCTCTTAAAGACACTCAAGATAAAATTAAAGAAATTGTGGCAAAGGGCAGGGTCAAGGTGAATATGAATAACCGTAAAGGATCATGTGAAAAGCTGACCTTTGTTGTGGTTGATTCGATTATTCTGATGGAAGGTAATGCAAAGCTTCAAGACGGTCCGAATCTTGTTCAAGGTAATTTGATCAAGTTTTATCTGAAAGATAACCGTTCTGAAGTTGTCGGCGGGGATAAGCCTGTTGAAGCAATCTTCTTTACTCCTAAAAATGTTGCTCCATAGTTTTTTATTAACTAATTTTATAGGATTTATATGTCTTCGATAATCGCTAACAAGCTGGTTAAGAGCTACGGACAGAAAGAAGTTGTCCGTGGTATAAGCTTAAATGTTAAGGAAGGTGAAGTTGTCGGTTTGCTTGGTCCTAACGGAGCTGGTAAAACCACCACTTTCTATATGCTTGTGGGGGTCGTGAAACCTACTTCCGGCGATGTCTATCTTAACAAAAATCAGATTACCCGTTGGCCTCTGCATGAAAGGGCCAGACATGGAATCAGTTATCTTCCGCAGGAAAGTTCTATATTTAAGAAACTTTCGGTTCGTAAAAATTTGGAAATTATTATCGAGCATACCGGTCTTTCCGGGAAAGATATTCCCATGAGAGCTAACGAACTTTTAGATCAGCTCGGAATTTTGCGTCTGGCAGAACAGAAAGCGCTCTACCTTTCAGGTGGTGAACGTCGCCGACTGGAGATAGCCAGAGCTCTTATTAATGATCCTAAGTTTATCCTGCTTGATGAGCCGTTTGCAGGGATTGATCCCATTGCTGTTATTGAAATTCAGGATATTATTTCTTCTCTGAAAGATATGGGACTCGGTATTCTTATTTCTGATCATAATGTACGTGAAACATTAAGTATATGTGATCGCGCTTACTTGGTATATGAAGGGCGCGTAATTCTAAACGGTGCGCCGGAAAGTATTGTAAAAAATACTAAGGCGCGTCGGTTGTATCTTGGAGATAGTTTCAGTCTCTGATTTGTTTATTTTTCATCTTTTTATTTACCTGTCTTTTTCTCTTTTTTCAGTACCAGTCCTTCTTTTTTATATCTTATTTTTATTATACAAACTCTCCTTTTTCAGTAAATTTGCCATTGCCGATTTACAGTGAGGCTGAACATTGGTACACTTTTTTCATGTGAATAATTTTAGGTTAAAAGATCCTGAAATTACGGGCAAATCTGTACTAATTCTTGCATGAGCTTTCGTAGTGTGGCATACTTTAATCAAGCTCAAGGAAGATTAAAATATTTTTTTTGAAAATAGTTACAGGTTGATTTTATTAGATCAGAAAAATGTAAAAGATACTGCTTAAGCATATCATAGGGTGGCAGGAAAATATGGGACTGGAACTTAGACAACAATTAAAGCTTTCTCAGCAGCTGGTGATGACTCCTCAGTTGCAGCAGGCAATTAAGTTGTTGCAACTTTCCCGATTAGAACTGCTTGATACTGTTCAGCAGGAGTTACTTGAAAATCCTATACTTGAAGAAGCTGAAGCTTTGGAGCGTACAGATAACCCTGACGCGGAATCCGGCACAGCGACTGCAGAAGATGCGGCTATTTCCCGCGAAGCTGATTGGGATAATTATCTGGGAGAATTTTCGAGTACTTCCAAGCAGGCCGGGACAAGAGAGTCAGAGTCTCTTGAAGAAGGGATGTCTTTCGAAGCGAGGATGACCAAGGCCACCACTTTAGAAGGCCATTTAGCATGGCAGATGTGTCTCTCGAATTTTACCGATAAGGAAGTTGCCATCGGTGAGTGCATAATAGGTAATCTTAGCAATGGTGGATTCTTACGGATTGAGTTGGATGAAATTTGTGAAACCTGTTATGCTGAATTCGAAGATGTTGAACGAGTGCTCTCTCGGATTCAGAGATTCGATCCAGTAGGGGTTGCAGCACGTACCCCTCAGGAATGTTTGCTTATTCAATTAGAGGTCTTACGCCTTGATGATGATCCGATTCTTGTTTCGCTGGTTCGGGATCATTTGGAGGATCTTGAAAAGAATCGTTATAAGCCTCTTGCGAGAAAGTTTAAGCTTAGTATGGAAGACCTCAAGAGCTATCTTGATCTGATGCAGACTCTTGATCCGCTTCCGGGGGCAAGTTTTTCGGGTGGGGATTCTTTCTATGTCAGTCCTGATGCTTATGTATATGAATATGACGGAGATTTTGTTATAGTCCTTAATGAGGACGGTCTCCCTAAGTTACAGATGAATTCATTTTATGTAGAGACTCTGGCTTCGACTAAGGGAGAAGATAAAGAATATTTTCAGGAGAAGATGCGCTCTGCACAGTGGCTTATGAAGAGCCTTTATCAGAGACAACGTACACTTTATAAAGTTCTGGACTCAATTGTAAGGTTTCAGAGAGGGTTCTTTCAAAGTGGAGTATCCAAGCTTAAACCGCTTATCCTTAAAGAGGTGGCTGAAGATATTGAAATGCATGAATCCACTGTAAGTCGAATTACGACAAGTAAGTATGTTTCGACGCCGCATGGGATTTATGAACTTAAATTTTTCTTTAATAGTGCTCTCGGACTTGATGATGGTTCGCAGGTCGGGTCCGAATCGGTTAAGGCGCTGATTAAGAAATTAATCAGTGAAGAAAATAGTAAAAAACCTCTGAGTGATGAAAAAATTGCCGAGATGCTCAAGGATGAACTTGAGGTCAACATCGCCAGAAGGACTGTAGCAAAATACAGGACTGCAATGGGAATTCGTTCCTCATCTAAGAGGAAGCAGGTATTCTAGCAGTTCGGTAGAAAAGCATATTCACCCTTTACTCAAGGAGTATCCATATGAATGTTGCATTTACTTTTAAGAACTTTGACCCATCTGACCACCTGAAGGAATATGCTAACACCAGATTTGAAAAGCTTGAAAAGTTTATAACAAATCCGGACAATACTGAAATGCAGGTCAATTTATCAGTTGATAAGATTAGACATATTGCTGAAGTCCTTTTCAGCTCCGATAATATTCATATCTCAGCATATGAAGCCTCGGAAGATATGTATTCAACTGTCGATTTGGTTCTGGCCAAGCTTGAAGTTCAGCTCAGACGCATGCGCGATAAGATGAGAAACCACAGGCGCAGGGACGTTGCTCCGGCTCGTATGGACGTAATCAGCTTCACAACCGAAGAAGAAGATAATTCTGAACCGACTATTGTTGAAACTGACCAGTTTGTACCAAAGCCTATGGCTGTTGATGAAGCCGCAATGCAGTTGCAGACTCTTGACAATGAGTTCCTTGTCTTTAGAAATGCTGACACTGAAGCTATAAATGTTATTTACCGTCGCAAGAATGGCGACTTTGGGTTGATTGATCCAGGATACTAACTGATGATAATAAATGATAATTTGGATAAGGATCTTGTGATTTATGAACTCGAAAGCTCTGATAAGAGCGGAGTTCTGAGAGAAATGGTGACAGCGCTTAAGGCCACAGGGCTTGAGCTAGATGTTGAGAGTGCTCTCCAAGTCCTTATGTCTCGTGAAAAATTAGGAACAACCGGTATAGGGGATGGCATTGCCATCCCCCACGGTAAACTGGATTGTCTTGAAAATATTGCTGTGGTTGTTGGTAGAAGTGGCACCGGAGTTAACTTTGAAGCTCTTGACGGTAATCCGTGCCAGATATTTTTTATGGTTCTGGCTCCTGAACAGGGGGCCGGAAGTCACTTAAAAGTCCTTGCTCAAATATCCAGACAGCTTAAAGATGAAAACTTTAGAAATGCGTTCATAAATTCGCAGACCCCGCAAGACTTGTTGACTCTACTCAATCTCACTTAATCAAGGGCATCACGGAGGTCTTTTAGGTGGAAAGTGCAGACTCGTTTCCGGTTATAGTTGTCAGCGGTCTATCCGGAGCCGGAAAATCAACAGTTTTGAAGGTTTTTGAGGACTTACGTTTTTTTTGCGTCGACGGGCTTCCGGCAAGCATGCTGGCAAGGCTCGTTGAGCTTTTTAAAGGCAAGGACGAAAATTATCGAGGCTTGGTTCTCGGGATGGACTTACGGCAACAGGACTTCGTTGATGATTGGCAGTCCACTTGTACAAAACTCGGATCGAGTGGAGTCTGCCCCAGTCTAATTTTTTTGGAAGCTAGACTTCCTGAATTGGTCAGACGTTATGCTACCACACGCAGGCCTCACCCTCTTGAATCCAAAAAATTAGGTCTTGAGCAGGCTTTGGAAGAAGAGAAAATTCTTCTCGAACCACTACGTATGGCCGCAGATCTTGTAATTGATACTACGACTTACTCAATTCATGATCTCAGGCGCAGAATTCAGGAAAAATGGTCGGAGTTGACTGAAGGAGCATCTGGACTCCGGGTTAATGTTATTTCTTTTGGTTTTAAACATGACGTTCCGACAGAAGCGGATATGGTCATGGATTTAAGATTTTTACCTAATCCCTATTTTGATGAAGAATTGCGTCCGTTCTCAGGAAGAGATAAAGCTATTTCGGATTATGTTTTAGGTTCGGAGCCCGGTTCGGTTTTTATTGAGAAGTATTTGGATTTCCTTCAATATATTCTTCCTCTTTATGAGGAGGAAGGAAGATACCGATTAACAATAGCCGTCGGGTGTACCGGCGGTAGACACAGGTCTGTTGCCGTTGCAGAACGAATATTTGCTACTCTTAAGAATAGTGGGTATTCTGCCAATCTTGAACATAAGCATATAAATTTAAAGTAAAGCCGTATTTTTTGCGGTTACTCATATCGGGAATATAAATGGATACAGAAGCAAGCAAGGTCGGGATAGTTATTGTGACACACGGGCACTTCGGTCAGGCGCTTATTGATGCGGCTGAATTGATCGTCGGACCTCAGGATAATGTGTTGTCTCTTTGTGTAGATGGTACCAAAGGGATAGATGCTGCTGTTGAATCCTTAAAAAAAAATATTTCCGAAGTTAAAAGCGGAGCGGGTGTTCTGGTTCTTACCGACATGTTTGGCGGAACTCCTACCAATTTGAGTCTTTCCCTTCTTCAGACAAATGACATTGAAGTTGTAACCGGAGTCAGCCTTCCTATGCTTTTGAAAGCTCTTCAGAAGCGTAATGAGTCCCTGCAAAACATGGCCGCAGAGGTCAGTCGGGCTGGAACAAAAGGTATTGTTATCGCCGGTGAAATGCTTCGAAAACGAACTTCAAAAGGTTAATGTATGCTTTGGGTGCGAATTGATAATAGATTGGTTCATGGCCAGATAATTGAAACTTGGCTGCCTTATACTCATGCCAAACGAATTATTGTTGTTGATGACGCTGTGGCGGGTGACGATTTACAACAACAAATAATGTCTCTTGCAATTCCTCATTCCGTCAGTTGCTTTTTCTCTTCCATTGATGATTTATCGACTTCCGTGATGTCCGTTGGACATGATTCCACTGGTGGGAATACCATAATTCTTTTTTCATCCTGTGAAGATTTGCGAAGAGCATTGGAAAAAGGGTTTAAATTTAATACGGTTAATATTGGTAATATACACTATGGTCCTGGTAAAAAACAGATATCTCCCAGTGTAGCGCTCAGCTCTGATGATGAATCCTGTCTGCATTTTTTTAAAGGTCAAGGGATTGAACTTGATTTCAGATGTGTTCCCAATGATCCGGTTCAGGTGAGGTTTTCATGAACTTGTTGCAAGGGTTAGCTTTACCTTTCCCCGCGTGGGCAGCGCTGATAGGTTTTTTTTTGCAGTTTTTTCTCTGTTCAGATTTTCAATAAATGCAGGATTACTTGAACGACCTTTGGTTGCCGGCGCTCTTTGGGGACTGGTTACCGGGGATTATGTTACAAGTTTAAATATTGCTGTTTTTTTCGAGTTGTTCTGGCTGGATAATATCCCTGCCGGAACTTATATCCCCCCGCATATACTGGCTTCTACTTTTGCCGCTCTTGCTTTAACTACTTCATTCGGGTTTACCGAAGCTCCTCAAGTTATGTTTATCCTTCTTGCCTGTCTTCCTTTAGCCCGATTAGGAGCATGGCTGGAAAACGCTCTCAGGCAGTGGCATAACCGTGGATATTACTCATTACTTAATTGGGCCAGAAGGGGAAAGTCCGGTGATGACCTGCCTCGAAAGCTTGTTGTTCAATCTATTTTAAGAACTTTGGCAACTTCTTGGCTTTTTTTCTGGACAAGTACCGTGATCCTTCATTACATACTTAGTATATTTTTTCACAAGTGGAGTGAAATGATCACTTCTGTGGAAATGCAATGGTCTTTTTTATGGATTGCCGCCAGTCTCGGCGGATTATTAGCTCTGAGACTGCGTAAGGCCTATGCCACCTTTGTCTTCGGTGTAGTTCTTTTCGGTTTTGTCCTTCTTTCAGGTCTTGTGTGACTTGGCAGGGGAAAAAGATTGTGATAGAAGACACAAGCTCAAATACGCACAATATTTTTAGGAGGAATTTAATTATGACTACTTATGCTGTTGGACACAAAAATCCCGATACTGATACTATCGCATCTGCAATCGCTGTCGCTGACCTTTGGTCTAAAGTTAAAGAACCAACTCAGGCAATCTCTCAGGGCGAACTCGCTCCTGAAACTAAGTTTGTACTTGAAAAGTTTGGTTGTGAAGCTCCTGCTATCATGACTGACGCTACTGACAAAAAAATCATCCTTGTTGACCATTCTGACCTTTCTCAGTCCATGGACAATCTTGGTAAGGGTGAAGTTGTTGCAGTTGTTGACCATCACAAACTTGGTGACGTTACTACTCCAAATCCACTCGAAATGTGGGTATGGCCTGTAGGTTGCACCGGTACTGTTATCAACGCAATGTACAAGTTCTACAATGTAGAAATGCCTAAAAACATCGCTGGTATCGTTCTCTGTGCTATCCTTAGTGATACCGTAATGTTCAAGTCCGTAACTACCACTGATGCTGATAAAGTTGCAGTTGAAGAACTTGCTAAGATCGCTGGTGTTTCTGATGTAATGGCTCTCGGAATGGAAATGTTCAATGTTAAATCTGCTGTTGCAGGTGCTTCCATGAACGACCTGATCTTCCGTGACTACAAAGATTTCAATATGTCCGGTAACAAAATCGGTGTTGGCCAGCTTGAAGTTGTTGACCTCACAGTTTTTGACGACATCAAAGCTGACCTTTATGCTGAACTTGAAAAAGTTAAAGCAGACGGTCGTCATAGCTGTTTCTTGCTTTTGACTGACATCATGAAAGAAGGTTCCGAAATGCTTATCGTTTCTGATGATCCTTCTGTTGTTGAAAAAGCATTCGGTGTTGCTCCTAAAGGAACATCCGTATACCTTGAAGGCGTAATGAGCCGTAAAAAACAGGTTGTACCTAACTTCGAAAAAGCATTCTCTGCTTAAGTTTAGTACAAGTTTTTAAAGCTTGATTCTGCCCGGCAAGGTTTTCCTTGCCGGGCTTTTTTATTGATAAAAGGTTTGATCAGATATAAAATGATTGCTTGTTGCAATCATATCATTTTTATTTAAGAATATATTATAGTGTTTTTAAGTGTGTAGATGAATCCAGTCTTGATCTGATTTTGTGATGACGAGTAAGGTTTGTAATTTTTAAATATTTCTAGAAACGTTCAGGTATAAGGTTTAGTATGAATATTACGCTTCTTTGTTATGCAACCTTTGCTGAAAAAAGCCCTGAGTGTGCTGATAAGTTTCCCATCCTTTCGGGTGAAACTGTCAGTGATGTTCTTCAGAGAGTGGGTATTCCTTTAGCAGAAGTTAAGATAGTTTTTGTAAACGGAATCTCATCAGGTCTGGATGTTCAGCTCTCAGAAGGAGATAGGGTCGGGGTGTTTCCTGCTGTCGGGGGTGGTTGAGTTTTGAATGTTAATGTTTTTAATTCGTGAGGGATTAAATGAAAGGTTTAATTAAAATTTCGGCTCTTGTTTTTACATTGTGTTTGTTTTTTACCTCGTTTGCTCACGCTTCCACTATTAATGCCACAGATTGGTATAATGAAGCTGCCGGAGTTAAGGCCATGCAGCTATGGGTTACCAATCCTGCTGTTTCGATCACGAATGTTAAATTTGAGAAGGGGTCAATTGATGGTTGGTCCTGGTCTTATTCCGGAAATTCAAAATCTAGCGTTATTCTTACTGGTCCAATAACTGGTGGCACCAATGAAATCCATCCAGATATTCAATTTACAGCTCCTAGTAGTGATACTAAATTTGCTGTTGAGTGGGCAGAAACAGGCGAGTCTAACTATTTGACTGGAATCAATTTTTACGAGAATCAAAAGTGGACTTTTACAAAAGGGGAGATCACCAATACTCCTAAGCAGCTTCCGTAATTCTTTAGCTGATTTTAATGGATTGCGAATCCTTAAATAGAATGCTACTCGCTTATCCGCTTCGTTTTAATTTTAATTCTCCACGAGGAGTACGCTATGGGCAGTCGCTGTCTTTTAAAATCAAAAATTCATAGAGCTACAATTACAGATGCGAATGTAGATTATGAAGGGTCCATTTCTATTGATGTTAATTTGTTGGAAAAATCAGGAATTCTTCCGTATGAAAGAGTTGATGTTTTAAATGTCGACAACGGAGAAAGGCTTACAACTTATGCGATAGAAGGTGGTGAAGGTGAGTTTTGTCTCAATGGCGCTGCTGCACATAAGGGGCAGGCCGGACAGAAAATTATTATCTGTACTTATACTTGGCTTGATGATGATGAGCTTGGGCTGCATAAGCCGAATGTTCTTCTCCTCGGAGACGGAAATCGAATCAAACTTGTTCAGAAGTAAATTTAAGGCGTGGATATCCACGCCTTTTTTCGTTATAAAGCATAATCACAAATTGCAATACGGGGGATTAATGAATATTTTTAAAAATCTGGTGGCATTAATTTTAGTGGCCGGTATTACATCCGGTTGTGCTCCGCAGATAAAAATGCAGTCAGTACCCGTTTCATCAAATCCTATGGGGGCAAGTGTTTTTGTTGATGGCAAGGAAACTTGTCAGGCCCCGTGCAAAGTTGATCTTGCTCGTAATGCTGACCATATTTTAACTATTAAAAAAGATCAGTTCCGTCAGCAGGATGTTATCATTAAAAGAATATATCAGCAGGAAAAAGTGATGATGAACGCTGTCTCGTCAGGGATGCGTTCTTCTTCAATGATGGTCGGCGATAAAACGGCATGGGGAATTAGTAGTGGGGTGAATTCGATTGATAGTCAGGAACAGACTGGTGATGCCTATATCCTTTCACCTTCTGCTGTGGCTGTAACTCTCGTACCCATGACTCCTCAGGCCCGCTTGGATATGACAGGTTCTTTGTCACCTGACATTCAAAGTCTTACTGATACTGACCGTGCGCAAATCAGTTATGTTCTTGAAAATTTGAAATCAGGTTCACAGTTCAGCTGGACAAACGATCAGACAGGTATTCAATACTTGATCGTTGTTCATGAAGCCTTGTCCGGTTATGCTGCTCCAACCAGAGCTTTTTCACTCAAGATGACCTCAATGGGCCATAGATCTTTGTATGATGCGAAGGCTAGCAGGTCTGATAGTGGTAAATGGGAAATTTTAGGTAACGGTGCGTCTACCTCTATGGTAACCTCATCCCCTTCAAGTGTTCAAACAGCTCAACCTGCGAAGATGAATTCTGATACGTTCATTAAAGATGCAGCTAAAGCCGCGGCAATTGGTGCGGCTCCCACAATAAAGGGTGGAGTGACAGGAAAGAGTGGGTCTTCCAGTGAATCCTATAGCGGATCTACATATACTAAGAAGACTACTCAGACAAAGGTTAAAGGCAGTGTGAGCGTTAATCCTGTTCAAGCGATCGACGCACTCGGTACTCTGCTTGATAGTCCTAAGAAGTAGCTAATGACTTCTATCTATATATATAGGGGGCGTCAGTGGCGGTCCCTATATGTATGTTTCTGAGTGATATATCAACAATAATTCAAAAACCTATTGACTGTTTGGTTGGATTCTCATAGAACCTCTTTCTCGGGTCGGCAACGGCTGAACGCC